>NZ_JBFUHB010000039.1:0-34192 GCF_056402595.1 Sphingomonas sp. P3_C6 | reverse complement strand
ATCTCTCCCCTCACCTTCGCACGTTGAATGCGTATCGCTGGAGTTTGCCAATCTATATCGCTCCAGCGCGCCGCGATCTGTTCGCTGGGCCGCACGCCTGTTCCGAACGCGAATTCATACCAATTCCACGCCTGCTCCGGCGCCCGCGAACGAAGATGGGAGAGGATGGCCTCCATCTCGGCGCTCGTGAAAGGGTCCGGCAGCGAGTGTTGAACCTTCAAATTGCCGATGGAAGCCAAAGGCGACCGGTCTAGCAGCCCGTCCTCAATTGCCAGCCGAAATAGCCCGCGAAGGGGAATGAGATGGTTGTTGAGCGTCCTCGGAGATACGTTCTCGCTTCGTGCCCGAACCCACGAGCGTATCTCGGAGGCCTTGATGTCGGCGAGATGCCTTTCTCCGAATGTCGGCAGCCAGATATTTTCGATCGCCTGGCGGTAGCTGGCCATCGTCGACTTGGTGACCACCAAGCCGCCGAGATATGTTTTCGCGAATTCGGAGAATGTCCCGGTTATTGCCTCACATGATTTGGGGAAATGATGTCGATAGTCGAAGATTCCCAGATCTATGTCGCGACGCACCCGCACCATCAACCGCTCAGCCGACCTGATATTCGTTTGTGTGGGGGCCATCTTCAACGTGACGGAACGCCTCACCCCTTCATGTGTGAATCGAACCCGGATGCTCGATTTCAGCACTTCAACACCTGTACCCGGCTTGCCACGTCGCATTGATAATCCCTCTATGATTGAGGGGCGGCCTCATCCGCGAGCAAAGGTTGCGGTCGAATTTCCCGGATGCGCCTGTGTCGTGATTTGGGCCGTGAGCGGTCCGGCAGCTTTCGCGCGCGCGCAAGCTGCCGGACCAGATTAATGGCTTAGTAGCGGATGAAATGCGACGGGCGTTACGTCACGCCTGCCACGGCAGCGTGTTCGACCGAGTCGCGGGAACGTGGTGTACTGTCTTTGCGCCTATCGTCTCCCAGGTGTTGAACGAAAGCGCTCGCCCGGTCCGCCGCAAGCGCGAGATTCTATACAAAAAGCGCGCCGTACAATTTCCTTAAGACCACCCGCGGTAATCGCGTCGCGGCAATATGCCTGTATCCGCGTGAATGGTCCATCGGACGCCACTTCGCACGAAAGATTTTGGCGTTTATCAAGTCAATTCAAGTATGCTTCAGTCGGATGGATGCGATCCATTCACCGGTTGTGGAGCCTAGTGCGACCCGCCACAGTCTACTCCATCCAAAAAATGAAACGATGGAGAAATACCGTTGTCTGAAGCCTCCCAGCACGGCGTATCGACGCCCAAGCATCGTTACCGCGTGTACGATTCACACGCACACCTGATATCCGACGATCCCGTCCGCTATCCTCGCAACCCGATCACCCTAGATCCGTCCGAGAACACCTCGGAAAGCTATTCGCCGTTCGGACCGGGTACGGTGGGACACGCTGGCGGTATGCATGGTCCCAATCCGGTCAATGAGAAGCCAACCGCCGAACAGATGTACGGCTGGATGGCGGAGGAGAATGTCGTCGGCATCGCGGCGGTGCAAAAGGGCATGATCTACCGTACCGACAACAGCTATATCGTGGACGCGGCAAATCTGTTTCCAGATCGCATGGGTGCGGTCATTATCGTCGATCCGCAAGCACCCGAGACGCCGCAGATGGTGAGCGATCTGGCGGGACGCGGCATTGTGGGAATCCGTTTCTTCGGCGTGGGGATCAAGGACAAGAGCACATGGCTGAGTTCGCCTGAATCACTCAAAGTCTGGGCTCTTGCGGACAGATTGGGGCTTGTCGTCGATGTCGAGGCGCCGGCGATGGGCGGCGACGTGCTGATCCCCGTGATCGAGGCGATCGCAGATCGTTTCGCGAAGCTGCCGATTGTGCTCGACCACATCTTCATGCCGATATTCACAGATCCCGATTACGGCATCGATGCAAAGTTCGAAGGCCTTGCGGCGAGGGACAATATCTCGGTGAAATTCACCTCGCTGAGCATGGACGTGATCCGCGAACTCGGCTTCGCACCAGAGGCCGTGCTGCGCCGCGCTGTCGATTTCTTCGGCGCCGATAAGGTGATGTGGGGCTCGGACATCGGCACCTCCTCGGGCACCTATAAAGAGATGGTGGAGCGCGGAATCGCATCAACCTCGCTGCTGAGCGAAGAGGAGCGCCGCAAGGTTCTCCACGACACCGGCCGCCGCATCTTCGCGGGCTGGGATGGCACGAGCGACTAAGCCGCCCGAGCGGCAGTAGGCCGCCACAATCGGCAAGACGCCATTACGCCTCAACTCGGGCGGCCCTGGCCGGGTCGCCCGCACGGCTTTCCGGAAAAGCCTCGCTGCGCCGAATGTCCTGATGTCTCTCGCTTCAAGCCTTCCGCTTTCCGCTTTCCGCTTTCCGCTTTCCGCTTTCCGCTTTCCGGTTCGCCACCAGCCTCGCCAGACGTTGTCTACAATGTGGCGATTACGCCTATTTGCAAACCGAGGGCGCGACTTACCGGATAACGGAAATGCACGAATGCTCTCAGAGCAAATCCGGCATTGGGCACGTCGATTTACCATTGCTCGCGCCAAGTACCCTTTATAGCACCACACTTATTGTCAACACTTGGCTTCGCGCCAGTTAGGTTCACAACATGTCCAATGATCTCCTCGGCGCGCGACTGCGCGGCATCATCAATGAACGGCGCGCCGTACTCGTACCGGGCGTGGCAAACGCCCTTGCCGCGCGGATCGTCGAGGATCTCGGTTTCGAGGTAGTCTATCTGACCGGCGCGGGGGTCAACAACACCTTCTACGGCGTTCCCGACATGGGTTTTGCGGGCCTCTCCGACATCGCCCAGCATACGTCCGCGATCAGCGGCGCGGTCGATCTTCCGCTGATCGTCGATGGCGACACCGGCTTCGGCAATGCCGTCAACACCTATCACACGGTCCGCACGCTCGAGCGCGCAGGTGCCAACGCGATCCAGCTCGAAGACCAGGCGATGCCGAAACGCTGTGGGCATTTTGCCGGCAAGGAAATCGTCCCCGTCGAGGAGATGTGCGCCAAGATCCGCGCCGCCACTGATGCGCGCCGAAGCGAGGATTTCCTGATCCTCGCACGCACGGACGTGCTGGTTCGCGACGGGTTCGAAGCCGCCGTCGAACGTGCCCAGCTGTTCATCGAAGCAGGTGCTGACCTAACCTTCATCGAGGCAGTCGAAGCCGAGGACGACTTGCGAGCAATCCCCGGACGGCTTTCGGTACCCCAGGTTCTCAACATCGTCGTCGGGGGCAAGACGCCGGTGATGGATCAGGCCGATCTCAGCGAGCTCGGCTTCGGCATGGTGCTCTACGCCAACACGGCGTTGCAATCCGCGGTGGCGGGCATGCGCCTCGGCCTCGAGATCCTCAAGTCGAGCGGACGTATGGACGAAAGCGACGGCGTGATTGCGCCCTTCGCCGAGCGCCAGCGCCTTGTCCAAAAGCCCTTCTTCGACGCGCTCGAAGCGAAATACGCAACGCGCTGAGACGGACTGGAGACGTTCAATGTTCGCCGTCGATACCCATGCCCATATCTTCGCGACCGGCCTACCACTCGCCGAGGTTCGCCGTTACGCGCCAAGCTACGACGCAACGGCGGATGACTATGTCGCCACACTCGACGCCAATCACGTCCGGTGCGGCGTCCTGGTCCAGCCGAGCTTCCTCGGCACTGATAATAGCTATCTGCTCCAGGCGATCACCAAATATCCGGATCGGCTGCGCGGTATCGCTGTCGTCGATTCCGAGATCGATCCCGGCGAGCTCGACGCGATGGATGCTGGCGGCGTCGTCGGGATCCGCCTGAACCTGCAGCGTCTGCCGATTCCGATCTTTACGAAGGCCGCATGGCCAAAGCTGCTCGCGCATCTACGTCACCTCGACTGGCAGGTGGAGATCATCCGTGACAGCAGCGACTTGCCCTTTCTGATCGAGCCGCTCCTCGATGCAGGCGTTAATGTCGTGGTCGATCATTTCGGGCGTCCGAGCGAGGCGGCCGGGGTCGATGATCCCGGATTCCAATATCTGCTTTCCAAGGGTTCCTCACGGCGGGTCTGGGTCAAACTCTCCGGGGGCTACCGCAACTGGCCGGGCGACAGCGCCGGCGAAAAGGCGCGGCAATCCGCGGCGATGCTGCTCGAAGCGATGGGCCCCGAGCGGCTGCTATGGGGCAGCGATTGGCCGCACACGCAGAATGAGAGCGCCGTTACTTTCGAGCAGACGCGGCAGAATCTGATCGACTGGGTTCCCGACGAAGCCGACCGCCGCATCATTCTCCAGAATAGCGCACTGCGCCTCTTCCGCTTTCCCCTGCCGCTGGCCGTCTGATGGCGGTGGCAGCACAACCGCGGGAAGCTCGTGGTGGGCTGACCAACAGCGCGATCGCGGCGGCCCATGTCGCTGGCCAGCCAGGCCATACGATACCCGCCGCCAGCCTCGATGCAGCCAAGATGGCGCTTCTCGATTGGGTCGGCGTCTGCCTCGGCGGCCGCAGCACGCCCGAGGCACATGTGCTGGCTCGCTATCTTGCCCGGACCAGTCCCTCCACCGGTGTCGCGCCGTTGCTGACCGGCGGCAGCGCAGCCGCGCAGACCAGCGCGCTCGTCAACGGCACGTTGTCGCATTGCCTCGATTATGACGACACGCACATCCCGACCGCGCTGCATGGCAGTGGGCCGACCTGGGCCGCAGTGCTCGCGCTGGGTGCCGAGCAAGGCGCCGACGAGCAGGCCTTGCTCAAGGCATTCATCTGCGGCTTTGAAATCGGTGCGTCCTTCGGGAGCATGGGACTTGGCGTACGGCTGAACGAGTCCGGCTGGCATTCGACCGCGGTGCTCGGCCGGATCGCCAGCGCGATGGCGGCAGCTTGCCTCCTCGAGCTCGAGCCCGCGGCAACCGAATCGGCGCTCGGCATCGCTGCGACGCAGGCCGGCGGGCTTACCGCGTCGTTCGGCACGATGGCCAAGCCCTTTCACGCCGGCAAGGCGGCGATGGACGGCATCGTCGCCGCGCAGTTCGCCGCAGCGGGCCTCGAAGGCGCGACGACATTGCTGGATTCTCCCAAAGGGCTGTTCGGCACGATCTTCCAGGACCGGGCAACCCTCCCTTCGCTCGTCGGACTCGGGGTTCGTTCGGAGTTGCTGGTCAACAGCCTCAAGCCCTACGCCGCGTGCCAGCTGACCCATGCCCCGATCGACGCGGCGTTGCGGCTGCGCGAGCGTGCGGACCCCGACGCGATCGAAGCGATCACCCTCACCGTCAATCCCCTCGCGGTCGAAATCGCGGGAGTGGTCGATGCACGCACGCCGACCGAGGGACGTTTCAGCACCGCCTATTGCGTGGCATTGGCATTGCTTGGCTATCCTGTGTCGCCGGCGGATTTCGTTCCCGAACGACTGGCCGACTCTGCGCTAGTCGGCCTCGCCGCTCGGGTGACGCTGCGGGGCGACGCCGCGGTCGCGCGCACCGCCGTGCAACTTGGAGCGCGCCTGAAGGACGGAGCAATCATCAAGCTCGAGGTCGAACATGCCTTCGGCAGCGCGGGCAATCCGATGCAATGGCCGCAACTCGAGCGGAAGTTCGAGGCGCTTGTCGAACCCATTTACGGCCGCAAGACCGCAAACCTGTACGATGTGCTCGCCAATTTCGAACGTGCTGGCGCGATGACGGAACTCACCGCGATGCTCGCGCGGCTTGAACCGGTCGAAGCTGCGTGACTAACATCGCACTGCGGTACGCCGCTAACGGGTGCCGGTCACAGTGAGCGCTACCTATATTATCGTGGGTGCCGGCACCGCAGGATGCGTGCTGGCCAGCCGGCTTTCGGAGGATGCGGACAAGCGCGTCATTCTCCTCGAGGCGGGCCGGGATTATCCGGGGGATAAGCCCCCCGCTGATATCGCGGCGAGCTATGCCGGAAGAGCCCTCTACAATCCTGCCTATTTCTGGCCTCGCCTCCACGCCCGCCGCCACGCTGCCGCCCCGGCGACGCGCTACGAACAGCCGCGGGTCATGGGCGGTGGATCGAGCGTCAATGGCCAGGTTGCGTTGCGAGGATCGCCCGCCGATTTCGATCGCTGGGAAGAACTCGGGGCCGAAGGCTGGAATTGGGACTCGGTGCTCCCTTACTTCCGCAAGCTCGAAACCGACATGGATTTCGAGGACAGCTATCACGGCCACGAAGGCCCGATCCGGATCACTCGTTTTGCCCCCGAAAACTGGGATCACTTCACCACTGCGGTAGTCGCCGACTGGGAGCGGGCGGGCTTTGACCGGCGGCGCGACATGAACGGCGCATATGGCGACGGCTTCGCCGCGGTGCCGCTCGCCAATGACGGCCGCCTTCGTTCGTCCTCGGTCAGCGGCTATCTCGGCGCTGCGGTCCGCGCACGGCCAAATCTGACAATCCTCAGCGGCACCGAGGTCGATCGCGTGCTGCTCGACGGGCGCCGTGCCGTAGGCGTCGCGGCGCGGCGCGACGGGCAGGCCCAGGCGATCATGGCCGACCATGTCGTGCTCTGTGCCGGCAGCCTCCATTCTCCGTGGCTCCTAATGCGGTCGGGTATCGGCCCAGGCGCGCATTTGGCGGAACACGGCATCGCGCCGATCGTGGATCTTCCGGCGGTCGGCCAGAATTTGCAGGACCATCCGACGATCTCCGCAGTCGCCTATCTCGCGCCGTCACACCGGCGGAGGGTCGCGCGGCACAATTTCGCCAATTTGATCTATTCGTCCGGCATCGGCGGCGCGCCAGCCGGCGACATGGTCATGTCGGTGATCTGCAAGACCGCCTGGCACGCGCTGGGCGATCGGCTCGGCGCGCTCTCGACTTATATCGGCAAGCCCTATTCCAACGGCGAGGTGCGCCTCAGTCACGCCGCGCCGGACAGCCCCGACGTCACCTTCAACTGGCTCGCCGATGAGCGCGACATGGCACGCGCGGTGGACAGTTTCCGGATGATGGTAGCGATGCTTCGGCTGCCCCATGTCGCGCCAGTAATCCTTGAGGTGTTTGCCGCGGGGTTTTCGCCGAAGGTGAAAAAAATCGGCGCATTGACCCGCTGGAACCAGCTGCTGACCAGCGTCACGGGAATGGCGATGGATGCATCGGGCATCGTGCGCCACCTGATCATCCGCCACGTCGCATCCGACGGACACACCGTCGACCAACTGCTGGCCGACGAGAGTTTGCTGACCGCCTATCTGCGCTCATCCGCGACCGGGATCTGGCATCCAAGCGGCACCTGCCGAATGGGCAAGCCGGGCGACCCCGCCGCGGTCGTCGACAACCGGGGACAGGTGATCGGTGCCGAGAACCTTTTCGTCGCCGACGCCTCGATCATGCCCGACATTCCGACGACTAACCTAAACCTTCCGACAACCATGATCGGCGAGCGCATTTCAGATATGCTGAGAGGTCACATTCTCTCTCCATCTCAACCTGTTTAGGCTTCGCAGGCCAGACCGCAGACCGGTCCGAAGCGCGCAAGGACGAGGAAAGAATTATGTCTGACACCCGGATTTTGACCTGTTCCGTCACCGGCGGCAGTACGTCGCGGGACCAGAACCCCAATCTACCTTGCTCGCCCGAGGAAATCGCCAATGCATGCCTCGGGGCAGCGGAAGCGGGAGCGGCAATGTGCCACATCCACGTCCGCGATCCCGAAACGGGCGTGCCAAGCACCAAGCTCGAATATTATCGCGAAGTGGTGCAGCGCATCCGCGCCGCAAATTCGGAATTGCTGATCAACCTGACGACCGGGCCTGGATCGATCTACGAGCCAAGCGCGCACGATCCTGCGGTCCCCGGCCCCGGCACTGAGATCTTCACCGCGGCCCGCCGCGTCGAACATATCACTGAACTCAAGCCCGACGTTTGCAGCCTCGATATTGGCAGCATGAACTTCGCCAACACGGTGATCATCAATATCCCCAGCCTCATCCGCGAGATGACCGCTCTGATCCGTGCCGCGGGCACCAAGCCCGAGATCGAATGCTTCGACACCGGCGACGTGATTTTCGCGCAGGATATGATCGCCGAGGGACTGTTCGACGAGCCGCCCCTCTTCCAGTTCGTGATGGGCGGAAAATATGGCGCAGCGGCCAGACCGGAACTGCTCCATTATTTGCGCGACAGCCTGCCGGCGAATAGCGTGTGGGGTGGCTTCGGTATCGGACGCATGGCGTTCCCGTTCGTCGCCTCGGTCTATGTCGCCGGTGGCCATAGCCGCATCGGGTTGGAAGACACCGTTTATATCTCCAAGGGTGTGCTCGCCCAGAGCAATTCGGAGTTGATCACTAAGGCGGCCCGCATCGTCCGCGACCTTGGCGGCGAAATCGCCACCCCGGCCCAGGCACGCGATATCCTGAAGCTGCCACCGCGCTGAGCAGACTTTCGCGGCACGGCTAGCCTAGGCGCGCGAGGTCATGGCGCCCTCGCCTGCCTCTCCTGCCGCTTCACGCCCACCTGGTGGGCCAGCTCCTACCATAGCCACCGCGCGGCGCCTGTGCCCGCCCCTGCCGGATGGCGGCGTTGGCATTTCCACTCGAGGCAGCCGCTCCCGAATGCCCTTCTGACACGACGATCGACGCCGCGCGCCTGGGCAACAAAAGCGCCGCTCGGCCGCCAGCACTGTTCCACGCCACACTGTCCACGGGACACAAAAAAGCCCGCCCTGCCGGATCAGGCAGGGCGGGCGAACGGCGCGTGTCCGTCAGAAGCTGGTGCGGAAGCCTATGCGATAGGCCCGGCCGACCACGTCGTAGTGGAGCGGGTTTCCGAAGAAGCGCAGCTGCACCGGGGGGTATTTATCGAACACGTTGCTGACGCTGCCATAGATCTCCATGCCGCTCGGCCCGAAGAGGTTCAGCCCCGTCTTCACTGAGGCGGAGAGATCGAGATAGAAAGCGGGGCTGACGGTGTTGATACTGACGCTGTTGGGCAGATTGACGTCATAGCGCGAATCGTCCGGCCCGATCTTGGTCGGATCCAGAATGCTCTTCGGAATATAGCGGCCATGGGCAGTGACAGACCAGTTCGGCTGCGCATAGGTCACGACAGCATCGATCTTATAATCCGGAACACCCTGGACATTGCTCAACGAGCCGGCGTTGCCGGTCACGCCCTTCATCTGCGTGACGAGTCCGGTCGCACCGATAGACTGCAGCTTCAGGACATAGTTGGCATTGACCTGCAAGGAGACCTCGCCGCCCACCACATCGGGAATCCGATATTCCGCGACAAGTTCGAGTCCCTTCGCCTGAACCTGGCTTAGATTCTGGAAGTTCGAGAAGACGGTCGTCGCTTGGCTAGCCTTTGGTGCGCCGGCGAACACGATCAGGTTGCAGAGTAGATTCTGCTGGAAACAAGCCTGAAGGATCGTCGGAGCCGAAAGCGTGTCGATCGCGCCGTTCACCTTGATGTTGTAATAGTCCAGCGAGGCGCGGAACCGTGGGATGAAGGTCGGCGTCAACACTAGGCCGGCGGTGAAGGTGTCGGCGGTCTCGAGGTCGAGGTTGGCATTGCCGCCCTGGATATTGACCAGATTGTGAGTACCGCCGGCGAACGGATCGTTGAGCGGCAGAAGTACGTTGGTCGAATTGGGGTTCGACTCGAACGCGTTGGGCGCCCGGATGTCGCGCGATTTGGTCACCCGCACTAACAGGTCGCTGATGGGCGAATAAACGATACCCGTCTTCCACGTCGTCGCGTCACCAAAGGAATTATAGTGGGTCTGGCGTAGCGCCCCGTCGATAACGAGCGACTTGCCGAGCGGCGAGTCCTTGAGCAGCGGCAGGCTGGCCTCGACATACCCTTCCACTACCTTGCGGCGGATCGGCGGCAACGCCGTAGTCACCGCATTGGCGACCGCACCGGACAGCGTTACGGGATCGGTGACCCCGATGGCGCTGTCGTTGCGGTATTCGCCGCCGATCGCGACGTCGAACGAACCGGCCCAGAGCTCAAACAGCGATCCGCTGAGATTAGCCGCGATCGTATCCTGCTTGATGGTCCGCGTCTGGAATTCGTTGACGAAATATTTGGCGCGCGCCTCTGGCGAGACGCTGTTCACCCCGAGGAGATTGACCGGGATGCAGCCGTTTGCCGGATTTGCGACGGAAGATGCGCAGATGACCGGCGCACCCGCCGGTGTCGTGAAGACCGGGCCGCCAAATCCTGCCGGCGGCGTGATCGCATTGATCGCCTCTCCATCGATCGCACGCAGCCGCGCGGATCGAACATCGGTGCGGCTGTGGGTTTCGCCATGAGTATAGGCGACGTCCCACTTCCATCCCGAAAAGACGGTGCCTTTGATGCCTGTCGCCATGCGCCAGATGTCATTCGAGCTTTCCGCGATCAGCTGGCCGCCGGTCTCAGGTTTGGCGACGTTGACGTTGATCGAGGTGATGTTCGGATTGGCGGCGAGGATCTGCGCGCGCACTGCCGGCGCGATATAGGGATTATTGATGTTCAGGCTCGCAGGAGCCACGGCGAGGACCGAGCTCTGCACCGGGCCGCCCCGCACGTTGCTGAACAGGAACTCCCCGAACACCTCGATATCGTCGGTGATGTCGTAGGTGGCGTGCGTCATGATCGATAGGTGCGACGACTCGGTGACCAGTGGGGCGTCGCCAAAGCCATAGAGCTTATCGACGCTGGCGTCGCCGCCCTGCATGAATACGCCGCTCAGATAATTGCCGAACTGGAACGGCACCAGGCCATTGCCCGCAGCATTGAACTGCAGCCCCTGGAGCGCGCCGGGCAGACGGTTGGCACCAGTGTTGTTGACCTGCTGGCCCAACGTTGTGTTGACCCCGCCGACCGTCTGGACGGCGCCAACAAGGATGCCTGTCGGATTCTCGACGAACCGCACGTCGTTCAAAACGAGCGTCGCCGGCAGGCCGTTGGTGCTCTTCCCGCCGATATAGCCAGGGTTGTTCACATAGTTCGTATAGTTGCGGCAATACGCTCGGGTGTCGCACCCGCCAACGCCAAAATTGCTCTGATATTCGATACCAGCGATCACATGACCGCGGCCCCCGGCGAATGCGCGTCCACCGGCCATCGAGACATAGAAATTCTTGGCGTCGCCATGCTCGCTGATGCCCGCATTGACGTTGAGCTTGAGCCCGGTGAAGCGGGTATCGAGGATCAGGTTGACGACGCCCGCCACTGCGTCCGCGCCATAGGCGGCCGACGCGCCGCCGGTGACAACCTCGGTGCGCTGCACGAGAGCCGAGGGGATGCCGTTAAGATCGACCGTGCCGCCATCGGTGCTCGGCACGAAGCGACGGCCATCGATCAGCGTCAAAGTGCGCGATGGTCCGAGACCGCGAAGGTCGACGGTGTTGCCGGCGATTGCCCCCGACACGCGGAACAGCTGAGATGACGGGGTAGAGGTGGCGCGGAACGAGGGCAGCTGGTTGAGTGCGTCGGCGACCGACGGGATTGCCAGGTTATTCTGCCGTTCCTGACCGATCACGTTGACCGGGGTCGGCGAGTTGAAGGCCGTGCGCCCGAGCCGCGATCCGGTGACGACGATTTCGCCGCCTTGCTGTGGCTCCGCCTCCGTGGTCGCTTGCCCATCGGCGGGGGTCTGTGGGGCTGCCTGCGCTTCGTCCTGAACAGGCGGAACGGGAATCTGGGCATCCTGCGCCCAGGCTGCGGGCGTGAGACTGGTCGCCGCGATTGCAAAGGCAATCGTCGATGCGCCGCGTCCCAATTGTGAAATGCGCTTGGTCATCATCCTCCCTTACGTCGTTGAGCTGCGTGCTGCGCCGGGCGTTATCCACCTCTTGGCTCCGCGATATTTTCGAAACTTGCGATTTCGCCCGACAATATCTGCACCGAAAACAGCTCCGATGGCTGCCCCTATGGCGAGCATTTCTGCCTTTCACTTGTGCGAATTCCGCAATCGGCGGTCTCTTACGCCGTTTGCGTTTCCATCGCGCCGTGCTTTGACTTCATGCACAATAGAAGTTCGTTCGAGAGGAAGCTGAAATGAACCGAACGCAGTCAGGCGAACTACCGGCCTCGGCATATTTCGCATGAGCGGCGGTGACATGCCTGATGCGCCGATTGGCGCCCGCTCGGTCAACGAGGCCGCGGTCGGCGCCGTCCTGGACGATCTCCGCAGCTTCCGCCACAATTATTGGGCGCCGGTACTGCTCGGGGTCATCATGCTGTTCGACTCCTGGGACAGCATCGCCATCGCTTTCGCCATGCCGAGCCTCGCGACCGAATGGGGTCTGAGCCCGCTGCAAATGGGGGCAGCGATCTCTGCCGGATATGCCGGGCAGTTTCTCGGCGCCTTCTCCCTTGGGGCGCTCGCCGAGCGCTACGGCCGCATGCCGGTCCTAGTCCTGGCGATCCTGACGATGTGTACGCTCTCGATAGGATGCGCGCTCACCCATGATTACACGCAATTGCTGGTGATGCGGCTGGTCCAGGGGCTGGCGATCGGCGGGGCGATGCCGGTCGCGATCACTTATATCAACGAGTTGGCTCCGACAAAGAAGCGCGGGCGCTATTTCGGCATGTTCCAGACCCTGGCGATTTCGGGCTTTGCCGCGGCCTCGCTGGCGAGTCCCCTCGTGATACCGCATCTCGGCTGGCGCTGGATGCTCGGCCTCGGAGTCATTCCGCTCGTGCTGCTCCCGCTGGTCTGGATCACCCTGCCCGAGTCCCCGCGCTGGCTTGCGCGCATCGGCCGCCTTGATGCCGCCAATCGTGCACTGGCAAAACTCGGCGGCCGCCACGCCTTCAGCGACGCGGACGCGAATAGCCCAATCCCGGTCGTCGACGATGGCCCGCCGCGCCTCAAGGTCGGCGCCCTGATCAGCCCGCGTTTCCGCGGTCATACGCTGACGATCACCCTGTTGTGGTTCCTCACGATGTTCGTCAGCTTCGGCCTGACCACCTGGGTCCCCTCTATCTACGTCAAGGCGTTCCACATCCCGATAAACCGGGCGATGACTTATTCCGCGATGGCCAGCATCCTGATCTTCCTGACCTTGGCGAGTTCTGGGTTCCTGATCGATCGCTATGGCCGCCGCCCCTTCGCGCTTTGCGGGCTGTTCGTGACGGCGGCGACGCTGTTGTTGCTAGCGGGCAGCGGCGCGACGCAGGAATATGCGGTGGTGGCGCTGGTGACCACGGGCAAGGTCGCGATCTTCTTCGGCACCTATGTGCTGTGGCCCTACACCGCCGAAACTTACCCCACCGATCTGCGCGCCCTTGCACTGGGCTATGCTGCCTCGGTCGGCCGCGGCGCATCGATGGTCACACCGCTGTTCGTCGGCTTCGTGCTAGATCGCGGCGCATCGATCGACATCGTCTTCGCCGGCTTCGGCCTGTGCGCGCTTGCCGCAGGCTTGTTGTGGGTCACGCGAACGCGCGAGACGGCGGGGCTGCGGCTTGAGACGATCTAGGGTCCGCACGCAATCCKCGMGGATTGCGTGCGGACCCAGGGCCGGTCGTCTTACTGGATGGGTTCTTCGAGCCGCTGCCTCGCCATCTCGCGCGAGCCGAACAGCCATAGCAACACGATGATCGTGGTCGGCGCTGCGAGTGCCGCGAACACGGCACTGATCGAACCGGTAGCCGACAGCACGCCTGCCACCACCAGCGGCGTCAGGGTCGAGCCCAGTCGCGCCGTTGCGCTGCACAGTCCGAGCGCAGTCGATCGGATCTCGGTCGGAAAGATCTCGGCCGAATAGGGCCACAGCAATGTAAAGCTGGCGCCCGAGGCGATCCAGCCGATCGCGATCAGCGGCACCGAGAGAGCTGCGAATTTGTCGCCCGCGAGAGTCAGGATGATCAAGGCCGCAAGTGTCGCCGCGCTCACCGCGATGCCGGAAGGTCGCCGACCGAAGCGATCGATGACTGCAGCAAACACCAGCGGTATCAGCATGTAGGCCACCCCGGTCAGTGCCGCGTAGCGCAGGGATGTCTCGAGCGAGAGGTGGAAGACGTCCACATAGATGGTCGGCGTCCAGGTCGAAAAGCCATAGGCGACCAGCGATGTCAGGAACCACAACAGGCATGTTGCCAGCGTCAGCCAGCGCAATTGCGGCGTAAACAGCATCCCAATCGGCACCCGCGGCGCTCGTTCCTCTACCTGCACCGTAATCCCGGCGTCCACTGGCAGCGCCCCGATCTTGGCCAGCGCGCGGTTGGTCGCCTCGATCCGGCCAAGCCGGGCTAACCAGCGCGGCGATTCCGGCAAGGTGAACACAATGAACGGCGTCAGGATCATGGGGAACGCGCCGATCAAAAACATAGCGCGCCAGCCGTATTCGGGGATCACGACCGCGCCGACGAACCCGCACAGGGCGAAACCAGAAACCATCAGGAACTGGAACAGCGAGAAATAGCGCCCGCGCGTCGCGGTGGGAGCGAGTTCGTTGATATAGGATACGCACACCGGCACCGCACCGCCGAAGCCGACTCCCTGAGCGAAGCGCAGCCAGGTAAACAGGTGCGGATCCTTCGCCATCGCGCAGGCGACCGATAACAGGCTCATCGTCACCACCGCGATGTTGAGCACGCGCATCCTGCCATATTTCTCGGCCAGCGGGCCAAACAGCAATGCGCCGACCAGCTGACCGGCAAAACCGGCCGAGATGATCCAGCCGATCTGCAGGGGCGTCAGCCCCCATTCCACCCGCAGCGACGGCATCACATAGCCGATAATGCCGACGTCCCAGCTATCGCCCATCATCATCAGGCCCAGCACGAACGGCGCCCAATAGCGCACCCGCCAGTCGGTCAGATTGTCCAACCGCTCGGCGACCGCCTCCTGCAGGCCTTGTCCCGCTCCGCTGGCGCCGCTGCTCATCGCTCTCTCTCCTGATTGCCGGCGTCCCGGGGGGCCTTTTTGGCCTTGTTGCGCAGCGTTCCGACGGATCCCGGAACGATAGGCGAATGCTCACCCGTCCGGGACTAAGGGCGAATGGGTCAACCCGCGCTCGCGGGCATCGGATATTCGTCGGCATTGAGGACCCAGCCGGGCTTGGTCGAAAAATCGAGCCGCGGCGGCGAGAAGATATCCACCAGCTGATTCTCGGCCGAACTGGCGACCGAGGTATGGATCACGGGCGGCGGGATCACGGTGATCGATGGCGATTCGACCACCGCGTGCACGTCCTCGCGCCAGTCCTTGTAATCGACCGTCCAGGGCCAGCGCATATGATGCGTCCATGTCCCCGCCAGTGCCAGCGAACACTGCTCGAAATCATTGTGGAAATGCGGAGAGAGCTTGCTCGTGTCGCGCGGGCCGATCTGCATCTCGGGCATGTTGATCATGAAGTTGGTGCACCGCCAGATGCGACCGAGCCGGCCCGGCATCGCCGGTACATCGAGGGAATAGACGCGAACCTTGAAGCCGCCAACTGGATCAGGCCATGGCGTGAAGGGCGGGATATTGGGGTGCTGCACGGCATAGGCCCCCGCATTGGAGCATAGCGCGGCCAGGTCCTCGGATAGCGTTGAAAATAGCCGTACGACGCGGCCGCCCTTCGGGAAAGTGAGGCGACTTGCTCCCGGCGGCATGATCGCGATTGCGTAGCCGTCACTGCGCTCTTCCTCCGCGCCAGCAGTTGCCACCATCGGCGTGTCCGCGTCGGGGAGGATGACCATGAATTCATCGACATGGTCCTGCCGCTCGAAGGCCGCTCCCGGGGCCAGCTCGCTATAGGCGACAATGAAATTCTGCCCCCTGGCGAACCAGGTGCGTCCATTGGCATCGTCCTGCGTCGGCGGATCCCGGTAGAACAGGCCATATTCGGCGTCGGCAGCCGGCGCCGCGGGCGCCGCGCCTGTCGGTTTCACCATCGTCGATCGCGGGTCGGTAGAATCGTACATTGTTTTCCTCACCCTCAAGAAATCGGATCGGGCCGTGTGCCGGGCAGCGCCGCGCTTGCCCGTCATTGTTGGCGAGAGCAGCATGGCGCGCAACGCATGGCTCAAACAACAGCGCATAGATGAATACTAGAGCAATCGTTCAGCGTTGAAGTTGTTCGCGCTGATGGTATTTCGGCAACGACATCATCGCAATACCTGACAAGCATTACGATAAGCGCGGTCGGCGATAGCTGATATGCAAATATAGCAAATCATCAACTTACTTCGCGCCAAGCCTATTTGCGACTTACACTGTGCCAGCGCGTAGCTACATTACGCCGGGCGCACCCGACGCGATCGCCGAAGGCGCATGAATTTGGTCTGCCACCATCCGGGAGGAGCGACCACGGCGGGATCGTCGATGCCATTGACCGGCGGCTGTGATGAGTCCGGCCGGGAAAGAAGGAAGACGGATGACCGATGTCGAGAACGCCTGCCCCTGCCACTCCGCGCCGCTGGCACAGTCCGACCTGATCGGCTGCTGGAAACTTGTCGAGGCGCTGTGGGAGCGGGATGGCCGGATTCAAACTAACCCAAATCTCGGCGACAATCCTGTCGGCTATCTGCACTATCTTGCCGAGGGCCGCGTCGCCGTCACCATCGCCCTCGCCGGCCGTAAGCCGATGTCGGGCGCCCACCGCCGTACCGCACCGCCAGAGGAACTGGCCGAATCCGCGCTGACTTTCGATGCCTATGCCGGCAAGTTCTCGCTGCAGGGTGCTGACCGGATCGTCCATCACATCGAGATCAGCAGCTATCAGAACGACGTCGGCAGGGATCTGGTGCGCCGTGTCGTATTGGAGGGCAACCGGCTGAGCCTCTATCCTATCGAGTTTCAGGACGATGGCCGGCGTTGGCTGGTGTGGGAACGGATGCCGCTACCGCGCTGAACAGGTGCAACAGCGGTCATTGCCGCCGCCCACGCCCCGGCTTCGCGTACGGCTTCCTCCGCCAGAACCACGGCGCCGATCATCGACGCGAAGCCATGAATCATGGTCTCGTACTCCCTGAGCCTGACGGGGACACCGGCCGCGGCCATCCGCCGGGCATAGGCGATCCCTTCGTCACGCAAGGGATCATACCCGGCGACCACGACAAACGCGGGCGGCATGCCTGTCAGGGAGCTGGCCCGAAGCGGCGACGCGAGCGCAAGTTCTCGCTGCCGGGCATCGGCATACTGATCCCAGAACCAGCGCATGTCGCGGGTGGTGATCGCATAACCCTGGAGGCCGTTCTCACGATAGGACGCCGTATCGAAATCATGATCGGTCACCGGGTAGAAGAGAATCTGCCCGGAGATGCGGGGGCCGGCGCCATCCCTTGCTCGCATCGCCGCCGCCGTCGCCAGATTCGCCCCGGCGCTGTCGCCGCCGACGAGCAACGGCAGGGCGAAACGCCCCGCTGCCCATTCGACTGCCGCGTAGACGTCGTCGAGCGGCGCGGGAAAAGGATGCTCCGGCGCGAGGCGATACTCGACGCTGAGCAAAGCCAGGCCGGACGAATCGACCAGGACCCGCGCGAGCGGATCGACGCCGTCGAGATCGCCGACCACCCAGCCGCCGCCATGGCAGTAGACCAGGATTCCGCGGGGGGTTGTCGTCGGCCGGTACAGCCAGGCCGGGATATCGCCATGCGGGCCGGGCAGCACCAGATCCTCCACGCTGCCGACGGGCAGCCTCGGCAGCGACGCCCGCGACGCGCGGCGCGCAAGCTGCACCTCACGGGCGCGCGCCGGCGAACAGTCTGCGAATGCCGGTATGTCGGATGCAGCAAGCTGCTTCATCATCTCCGCGAGGACGGGATCGAGCGCCATGCCAGATCAACGCGCCAGCGAGGGACGTGAAACCGGCGGCGGAGTGAAGACTGGGGTGTCCAGCCCTTCCATCCGGGCCTTGATCTGCAGCGCCAGGTGAAGTGAATGGAACCGCGACTGGGCCAGATTCCCGCCGTGGAACCACAAGCCCCCTTGCCGGGTGGGTTTCCACATGTTGCGCAACTCTCCTTCCCACGGCCCCGGGTCGAGCGCCGTCTGCGAACCCAGCCCCCAGCATCGGCCCACCCGATCCGCGACTTCCTTGGAGATCAGATTCTCGGCCCAGCTTTCCATCGATCCATAGCCGGTGGCATAGACGATGAGATCGGCGGGAATCTCACTGCCGTCGCTCAACAAGACCGAATGCGGCCGGATTTCGGTCACGCCCACGCCGCTCACCACGCGAACCTGCCCCTCGATGATCAGGCCCGAGCACCCGACGTCGATATAGTAACCCGACGCCCGGCGCGAATATTTGCCGGCGGTAGCGGTGTTGTCCTCCCCGAAGTCGAACAAGAATCCGGTCTCGGCCAGGCGCTGATAGAAATCCGCATCTTCGCGCTGCATGCGCTCGCTATGTGCCCGGTCGATGGACTCGCGAACGCGGAACGGCACCGATCCGACGATCAGGTCCGCGCGCTCGGTGTCGATTCCGCGTTCGAGCCCGCCCTCCGAGAACGGGCCTTCTTCAGCAATTCGGCGCAACGTCTCGAGCCGCACCACGGTGGTCGGCGAGCGCTGGACCATTGTCGCCTCAGCCCCCGCCGCCCACAGATCGACGCAGATGTCGTGCGCGGAATTATTGCCGCCGATCACGACGCACTTCTTGCCGGCATAGGGAGCGGCRTCAACATGCTGTGAGGAGTGATATTGATCGCCGACAAAGGTCTCCGCGCCGAGAAGCCGCGGTGTTTGCGGCTTGCCGGAAAGGCCCGTCGCAAGGACCAGTTGGCTCGGATTGAGTGTGATCGACTGACCATCGCGCTCGACCTCGACGACCCATTTGTCCGATGCCTCGTCGAACCGCGCCGAGCGGCACAGCGTCGAGCCCCAGAAGTCTAGATCCATGATGCCGGCATAGGCCTCGAGAAAGCCACCCATCCTGTCCTTGGGCGTATACACCGGCCAATGATCGGGAAACGGCACGTAAGGCAAGTGGTCGAGCCACACCGGATCGTGAAGGCATAGCGACTTGTAGCGGCTGCGCCATGCATCGCCTGGCCGGGGAAGTGCGTCGATGATCAGCGTCGGCACGCCCAGCCGCTTCATGCGCGCGCCGAGCGCCAGCCCCCCCTGCCCGCCGCCGACGATCAGGCAATAGGGTTGCGTCTCGCTGCCGAGCGCTCGCGCTTCTGCGTCGCGCCGGTCCGTCCAGCTGGTACGTCCTCGAACGGCGTGCGGCACCATGCCTTCGACGCGGCGGCGTCCGCCCGGCTCCTCGAACCCCTTGAGCTCGGTGATTGCGGTCATCACGGTGAACGCCTTGCCGTCGAGCAGCCTCACATGACCCTTGCCGCGTGCCGTCGCGGTCTCGAAATCGAACCAGCCCTGAACCATTCCATCTGCGACAGTTGCGCCGGACTCGGCGGCGAACGACACCGGCAATGCCGAGCCGATCTGCGCACGCACAAGGTCGGCGATCTGGCTGCGCCCATCCATCGTCGCAATGTTCCAGGTGAACGCAACGAAATCGCGCCAATAGCATTCGTCGTCCGCAAAGATCGCCGCGACGCGATCTGCGTCGCCCGCGGAAAGGTGATGCTGAAAGTCTGCAAGCCACTGCGCGATTATTGCAGTCGGATCGGTATCAACCATGTCGGAGCCATCAAGTTAGAAGCGTCATCGGAGCGATGATGCGATACTCCTGCAGAGCAGCCGCCGCGCTTACAAGCAGCCCGCTGCCGATTTCGCGTGAGAGCAATTGACGTATCGATATCGCGACTTTGGGGGTCGCGGTACAAGGCGGAATGGACAGGGAACCGGCAACCGACATGGACGTCTCAATTCCTCCGCAAGGACGCGACTGGCGGCTGGTCGACAATGGTGCGTTCGAGCAGCTCGCCGGTCCGATGTACTGGACAACCGACCAGCTCGACGCCGAAGAACCGATCAGGCTCGGCTTTCGGGTGCTCTCCAAACACTGCAACCCGAACAATGCCTGTCACGGGGGGATGATGGCCACCTTCCTCGACATGGTGCTTGGAATGGCGATCGATACCGCGACCGGGGCCGGCGGCCCGACCATGACGCTCAACATCGATTATCTCGCCGCCGCCTTGCCGGGCGAATGGATTGAAAGCCGGACGCGGCTTGTCCATGCCAGCTACAAATCGGGCTATTGCGACACCGTGCTCCACGGACCTCGCGGCGTGGTGGCGCGTGCCAACGGCATGTGGCGCCTCCTCCGCCCGAAATAGACATGCCTAAGGATCCAGCTGCCGCAGATCTGGAGGGACGCCAGCCTGTTGCAGGTTACGCCCCACGGTAGGTGATTGGGCGTGGGCCCGGCCGATTCTATCGCAAGCAATAGACCGCCCGATTGCGCTTCCAGCAATTCAGGATTGCCCAATAAGAAATTGTCGATGTCCCCTCCCGGCATGGATCGCGCCGCAGCAGGGACGGTGGCGTCGCACAACTAGATATGGTACCGTCCTCCAATAGCGAAGAACCTGTCTCGATGCAGGCGCATCCGGCATTTCGGATATCTGTTTCGAGCAAGTCTGAATTCGCAAAAAAAGAAACTACTTTGGAGGGATGCCATGCAGCTGACCCAACTTCACATGGTGAAGCAGATCCTTGAGACGGGAAGTCTGAGCAAGACCGCCAGTCGCCTGAACTGGGCGCAGTCGGTTGTCAGCAGGCAACTTGCGGCTTTCGAACGCGAATGCGGCGGCCGCATTTTCTACCGCAACGGTCGGGGCGTCGTGCTGACGGAACTTGGCGAGCGGATCCTGCCGCAGATCGATCTCATCATTAACGCCGCCGAGGACATTACCGGATGCGGCGCCGAACTCCGCAACCAGCTTGCGGGTGAGGTCAAGGTCGCGGTGTCGCCGCAGATCGCGCCGTATCTGGCGGGCCCGCTGTTCACCAAGCTCAAGCAGATGCATCCAAACATCCGGCTCAACGTGTGGGAAGCCTTTGGCGGCGCCAAGGCCGACCTGCGCGACGGCAAGACTGACATAGCGGTCTATATGCACCCCGATACGATAATCGGCGAAGACGACCGGCTTATCGGCGAACTCGAGACCTATCTTATCGGCTTGCCCGACAGCTCCTCGACCAGCAACGAGACCATCCCGTTCGCGCAGCTGGCGCGGTTGCCCCTGCTCCTGCCGTCGTTGCCCAATTCGTGGCGTCGGTTGCTCGATCAGGTCGCGTCGCAGAAGGGGATGTCGCTGAACGTCACCGCAGAGGTCAATTCGCCGGGTCCCATCGCCGCGCTGGTCGAGGCGGGCGCCGGATATCTGGTGACGCCGCTGGCATCCGGGGCAGCTGCGGCGCGCATGGGATGGATCGGCGAGCATGTCCGCGCCGGCCGCCTCCGCGCTTCGCGCATCGTTGATCCCGGCTTCACCTTCAAGCTGGTGCTCAGCACCTCCCCCAATCGGCGCCGCCCCGCCGACGCCGTGGCGCGGCTCATCGAAAGCATGCTGGTCGAGCTGATGCATCCGGAAGCAGGAGAAGAGGGGAATGAAGCCGCCGCGGTCTGATTGCACCGCGCGGCCGCTTGGACAGCAGCTGTGCCGTCTCGGCCCACCGCCCCGGCATATCTGAATTGCGCTGTCGGACGCGGGCAGAAGTGGCAATTCCAGTGTATCGGAGGCGGGAGACTCCCGCCCCCCGACCTGGATCGACGCACCCGCATGACCGCTTCTCTGGCCTTCCCCGACCGGCCCCGGATCCTGGTGACACGGCGCCTGCCCGACTCAGTCGAGGCGGCGCTCTTGGCGCGCTTCGACGCGACCTTCAATCGCGGCGACACGCCGCTGTCGCCCGCGCAATTGCGCGACGCGTTGTCGCACTATGACATCCTGTGCCCCACTATCACCGACCCGATCGATGACCGCCTGTTCGCCGGGCTGGGCGAGATCCGCACCCGCCTGATCGCCAATTTCGGCGCCGGGGTGAACCATATCGATCTCGCGGCCGCCCGCGCGCTCGGTATCGCCGTCACCAACACCCCTAGCGCACTGACCGACGCCACCGCGGACCTGACGCTGATGCTCATCCTGATGGCGGCGCGGCGCGCCGGTGAAGGCGAACGCGAGTTGCGCGCCGGCGGCTGGACCGGGTGGCGGCCGACGCACATGCTTGGCACCGACATACGCGGCTTGACGCTTGGCCTGTTCGGCTATGGGCGGATTGCACAGGCCGTGGCCGAGCGGGTTGCCCCGCTGGGCATGAAGGTCCTGTATTTCCGCCGGTCGGGCCCGGACGGATCGGAAACGCGGGGGATGGCGCAGCGCGTCGATACAGTCGACGCGCTGCTCGGCGCTTCGGACATCGTATCGCTCCACGCCCCGGCCTCGCCCGAAACCCACCATATCATCGACGCCGCCGCGCTGCGCCGGATGAAGCCGGGTGCAGTGCTGGTCAACACGGCTCGGGGAACCCTGATCGACGAGGAAGCCCTGGTCGCGGCGCTCATGGACGGAACGATCGCCGGCGCCGCGCTGGATGTCTATGAACACGAGCCGGCAATTCATCCGGCGCTGCTGACGATGGAGAACGTCGTCCTCATGCCGCATCTCGGCAGTGCAACGCGCCAGACCCGCGAGGGCATGGGGATGCGCATGCTCGCCAATATCGAGGCATTCTGCGCCGGCGCCGAACCCGAGGACCTCGTCCGCTGAGGCTCGGGGGCCGCTAGGCGCCCGGCTTCATCATCTCGTTGAAATCACGTAGCGCCGCGCCAGCCGCCTGGCGCAGAAAGCCTAGGTCGGACGCGACCATCATCGCGGTAACGCCGAGGTCGATCAGCCATTTGGCTTCGTCGCTGCGCATCGACTGGACCACCGCAGACACGGGCTTGCCGGCCCGGTTGGCCGCAGCAACGATATCTTCCACGGCGGCCTTGACGGTGGGAACAGGGTCCGTGGCATTGCTCAGCGACAGACCGAGATCGCCGCGCCCGAGGAACAGCGCATCGACGCCCTCGACCCCGGCGATCGCGTCGATCTCGTCAAGCGCCTGCCGGTCCTCGATCATGCAGATCACGGCTGTCGTCTCATCGCAATAATCGAAGCTATCGGCCCCGCGCTTGCCATAATCGCCCCCGCGGCTCGCTCCGGCACCGCGCACCCCGCCGCGATACCGCGCCCAGGATACGACGTCGCGCGCCTTGGCCGCTGAGTAGACGTGTGGGACGAGAATGCCCATCGCACCATCGTCGAGCACTGCCAGCACGCTATTCGCGTCGGGACGCGCAATGCGAACCAGGCCGGCGGTCTGATAGGCACGCGCCGCAAGTAGCGCGGTGTCAAGCGTCACCCGGTCCCACGGCGCATGTTCCTCGTCGAGGACGACGAAATCGAAGCCATCAAGGCCGAGCACCTCGGTATTCTGCGACGCCGGCACCTTCATGAAGGTGCCGATCATCGGCTCGCGCGCCAGCAGGCGGGCGCGGAATTGCCGGGGGTCAGGGCGCGAGACAGTCATTCAGAAAATCCTTGGCTAAAGCATGGAGTGAAACGCCTGATCGCACCTGTCGAGTCCGATCAGGCGCGAAACAGCACCACGCCTTCGAACAGGCGCCGCGCCGTGCGATATACGGTGGCGAATGGGACATAGGGCTCGCCGTCGCGATCCTCGACTGCGGCGCCGACCTGGACCACGCCCGAGGGATGACCGATCCGAAGCGCCGCGCCCGGGTTCGGTGCCGCGAGGTGGTACGGGAGCGTGCCCGCCATCCGGCACGCGGCCGCGAGACACAGCGCGCCGGTCATCGGTGTCGCGCGGTGCGGCCGACCCATCGACACCATACGCACGGCTAAATCCATCGCGCCCGAGGATATCGTCTCGCCGGAGAGCGTCAGATACTCAGCGGGAGCGGAGATCAGCGCGATCTTGGGTATCGTCCCCAGCGACGCCGCTGCGGCCAGATCAGGGGTTATGCCCATCTTCACCGACGCTGCCCGGCGTATCGCCTCAAGGCGCTGCAGCAACGCCGCATCGTCCTCCAGCGCCGCGGGAAGTTCGATGCCGGAAAGTCCCAGATCGGCGGCATGGACGAACACCATGGGCAGAGCGACGTCGACAAGGCTCACCGATAGTGAGCCGAGACCTTCGACTTCCAACATGTCGATCGGGCGCGATGTTGGCAGCACGCGCCCGGTGCGCGATCCGCCCGGATCGTCGAAATCAAGCCGGATCGGCGCGCCGCTGCCGGCGACGCCGTCCAGGGCCAACTCTCCCTCGACCATTGCCTCGCCATCCCGCATCGCGAACCGCGCGACGACGATCTTGCCGGTATTGGTGTTGTGGATGCGGACCACCGCCTCGCCATCGGCGGGTGCCGCGACCATCCCCTCCTCGACGGCAAACGGGCCGATCGCAGAGGACATGTTGCCGCAATTGGCGCCATAATCGACCGTGTCCTGCTCAACCAGGACCTGCACGAAGGTGAAATCCACATCTGCATCAGCGCGCGTCGCGGGTCCGACCACACAGACCTTGGAAAGCGACGAAACGCCGCCGCCCATGCCATCAAGCTGGCGCCCGTTCGGGTCCGGTGATCCCATCGCGGCGGTGAAGATCGGGGCCCAAGCGTCGCGCGCAACCGGCAGATCCTCCTCGCGGAAAATCAGCCCTTTCGAGGTTCCGCCGCGCATGAATACGGCCCTCAGCCGCCGCTGACTCATCCGGTTGCTCCCATGATCGTGGTCATGGAGCCATATTCTGACTTTGGCAATTAGATTGTTGACAGTCTATTCCCATGAATGGCATCGGCTGGCGCCTGACGCATGTTTGGAGCAAATATTGTCATCAATGAGAGCTCTCGCCGCTGGTGCTCTGAAGCCCAGCAGACACCAACCGACGCGCCGCGCTCCGGTCTGCTCGCTGGGCTTTGCGGAATGAGCGCCGTCCCGGAAGGAAAGCCGCGCGGCCTCAATGCATGCGTCCGCCACTTCGATTACGGAGCGGGCCAGAGCGGCACCTATTATTCGCTACCCGCCCTTGTCGACGCGGGATTCGGGGATGTCAGCCGCCTACCGGTATCGCTGCGGATCGTGCTCGAATCATTGCTGCGCAACATGGACGGCACTGCCATTACCGAGCACAATGTTCGGGCGCTGGCGTCGTGGCGGCCGACCGCCCCTCGCAATGAAGAGATTCCCTTCGTCGTCAGCCGCATCATCGTTCCCGATTCTTCTGGCGTGCCGCTGCTCGCCGATCTCGCGGCAATGCGCGACACCGCTGTGGCGCTGGGCGCCGATGCCGGTCTGATCGAGCCCAAGGTTGGCGTCGATTTCATCATCGACCATTCCGCACAGGTCGATTTTTCGGGAACCGACGACGCGCTTAGCCGCAACCTCGCGCTGGAATTCGCGCGTAACGGAGAGCGTTACGGATTCCTCAAATGGGCGCGTCAGGCGTTCAACGGCGTCCGCGTCGTGCCGCCCGGTTTCGGTATCATCCACCAGATCAATCTCGAGCATCTCTCGCCCGGTCTGCAACAACGCGACGGAGTCTATTTCCCCGACACCCTGGTCGGCGCCGATTCGCACACCCCTATGATCAACGCGCTCGGCGTGGTTGGCTGGGGCGTCGGTGGAATCGAGGCCGAGGTTGGCATGCTCGGCGAGCCGATCTATTTCCTGACGCCCGACGTGATCGGCATCGAGCTCACCGGTGCTTTGCGCCCGGGCGTGACAGCGACCGACGCCGTGCTGACGATCGTCGAGCAAGTCCGCGGTGCTAATGTCGTGGGATCGTTCCTCGAATATTTCGGCGAAGGCGCGGCCTCACTCAGCGCCACCGATCGCGCGACGATAGCCAACATGACCCCGGAGACCGGCGCAACGATCGGCTTCTTCCCGATCGACGAGCGCACACTCGAATATTATCGCGGTGTCGGCCGCTCCGAGGAGGCGCTCGCGGCGCTCGAAGCGTATCTCAGGGCCCAGTCTCTGTGGGGCTTTTCCCAGCCAGGTGAGATAGATTTCACCCGCACGATCTCGATCGACCTTGGCAGCGTTGAGCCGAGTGTCGCCGGGCCGCGGCGCCCTCAGGACCGGTTGGCGCTGGACGCGCTCGCACCCGATTTCTCGGCGCAATTGTCAGCGCCGGTGGAACAAGGCGGCTTCGGCCGGCCGCGTCCCAGCGGCGACCACGACCCAAATCGCGTCACCGACGGCAGCATCGTCCTTGCGGCGATCACATCCTGCACCAATACCTCCAACCCGGCGCTGATGCTGGGCGCCGGGCTGCTCGCGCGCAAGGCGGTCGAGCGCGGCCTCACTGTCTCGCCCACAGTCAAGACCTCGTTCAGCCCAGGCTCGCGCGCGGTGTCCGGCTATCTCGCGAAGGCGGGACTGCAACCCTATCTGGACCAGCTCGGTTTCCAGCCGGTCGGCTATGGCTGCATGACCTGTCTCGGCAACTCAGGACCGTTGCGGCCCGGGGTCGAGGAGCAGATTGTGGAGGGCGGTCTGGTCACCGCTTCGGTGCTTTCGGGCAACCGCAATTTCGAGGCGCGGATCCATGCCGCGATCCAGGCCAATTTCCTGATGAGCCCCGCGCTGGTGGTCGCCTTGGCCATTGCCGGACGGGTCGATATCGCTGTCGAGCGCGAGCCGATAGGGACCGATCGTGCCGGCAAGCCGGTAATGTTGCGCGAGCTTTGGCCGAGCGGCGAGGAAATAGCCGACTACCTTCACTTCGCGACCGACGCCTCGCTCTATCGCGACGTTTATGCCGATGTCGGCAAGGGTGATCGCCTGTGGCAAGATCTGGTCGGCGGCACGGGGCGGACCTTCTCGTGGCGGGACGACTCCACCTATATCAAGAAGCCTCCTTTCTTCGACGATTTCACGATCGCCTTGCCGGCGCAGCGCAGCGTGCGGGGCGCGCGGCTTTTGGCAATGTTCGGCGATTCGCTGACTACGGACCACATCAGCCCCGGCGGCTCGATCAAGCCGAGTTCGCCGGCCGGACGCTATCTGAGCGATCACGGCATCACCCAGACTGATTTCAACAGCTACATCTCCCGGCGCGGCAACCACGAAGTGATGGTGCGGGGGACCTTTGCCAATGTACGCATCCGCAACCATTTGACGCCGGACGAGGTCGGCGGGGTGACGGTCCATCAGCCGAGCGGTACGCGGATGAGCATCTTCGATGCAGCAAAGGCCTATGCGGAGCAGGGCGTGCCGCTGATCATCATCGCCGGCAAGGAATATGGCACCGGATCGAGCCGCGACTGGGCCGCCAAGGGCTCTAGCTTGCTCGGCGTGCGTGCCGTGTTCGCCATGAGTTTCGAGCGCATCCATCGCAGCAATCTTATCGGGATGGGTGTCCTTCCGTGCCAGTTCGCGGGGGATTTCGACATCGCCTCGCTCGCTATCGACGGCAGCGAGACCTTCGATCTGCTCGGCATAGACGGACCGATCGCGCCGCGGCAGGATGCCGTGCTGCGCATCAGCGGCGCCCGCGGAACGCAGGATATTCCCGTCACCGTCCGTATCGATACACCGATCGAAGCCGATTATTATGCCAATGGCGGGATCGTGCCCTATGTCCTGCGCTCGATCCTCGCTCCGCACGTTTCGGCAGAGGCACAGTAACGCGTGGCCGGCCCAGCCGAAGCCACGCCGCCGACGCCTTGCCTAGCTCTCGGCAGGCTCCTTGGTCGCGATCAGGGCGCTGAGCGCGGCGCGGGCTGCAGCGATGTGCCGGCGCATATGGAATTCGGCCATTTCCTCGTCGCGCTCCTCGATCGCTTCGACGATGCGGGCATGTTCGACCAGCACCCTGGGCACGCGCCCGACCAGATGCTGCATCTGCGACCGATAGAAGCGCAGCAGCAGATCGAGATCGGTGCACAGCAAGGTAATCAAGGTCGGATTGTGGCTGGCCTGGGCGATCAGGAAGTGGAAGTCGGCATCGGCGGTGCCGCGAATATAGGAGCGCGGCTCGGGGCGGGCCGAGACATGCCCACTGACAAAGGCATCATGCGCGGCGCGGATCGCAGCGAGTTCCTCGACCGTGCCGTTGCGCGCCGCCTCACGCGCGGCCATTCCCTCGAGCGCTTCGCGCGTGATGAAAATCTCCTGAAGCACGCCGAGCGACAGTGGCGCAACGCGCGCGCCGATATGAGGAAGACGGGTGACCAGTCGTCGCTCCTGAAGCCGGTAGAGCGCTTCACGCAGCGGTCCGCGCGAGACGCCGTATTTGGTCGCCAGCGCCGGCTCGCTGATCTTGCTGCCTGCCGGCAATTCACCGCGGACGATCGCTTCGCTGATCAAGCGAAACAACTGCTCGGCCAGCGTTCGCTCGCCGGCGCCGGGTTCATCGGCTGGGGTCAATATGGGCTCACTCTTGGCTGTCGCGGCGTGCGAACGGGCGCTGGCGCCATTTGCGTCGGAAAGCGAACTTGCGTCAAGTTGACGCTTGGTGCGCGGGAATCAAGCGCCCGACCCTCCCGCAATCAAACGGAGTCTATGTGAGCGATTATCCGAAAACGATTGAGCTGTTCATCGACGGCGCGTGGCGCACCGGCGGCGGCGCGAGCGGCCTGGACGTGATCAACCCGGCCACCGGCGAAACGCTATGCGGGCTGCGGCACGCCTCACCCACCGACATCGGCGACGCGCTTGAGGCAACATGGCGCGGATTCCAAGACTGGCGCAACCAGGCCCCGGCGGCGCGCGCCGCACTGATCCGCCGCGCGGCGGCAAATCTGCGGGCGCGCGCAGAGGACATCGCCCGTCTTGTAACGCTCGAACAGGGCAAGCCGATCGGGGAAGCACGCGGCGAGGTCATCCGAGCAGCCGAGATCCTCGAATGGGATGCGGGTGAGGCGTTACGGGCCTATGGCCGCATCGTCGAAGGAGCGCCGGACCTGCATCAAGCAGTACTGCGGCGGCCGATCGGGCCAGTCGCTGCCTTTTCGACCTGGAATGTCCCCGTCGTATCGCCGGCGCGCAAGATAGGCGGCGCGCTGGCGGCGGGCTGCTCGATCGTGATCAAGGCCTCGGAGGAAACCCCGGCCGGCGCGATCGCACTGGTCCGCTGTTTCGAGGAAGCGGGAGTGCCGCGCGGCGTCGTCAATCTGGTGTTCGGCGATCCCCCGGAAATCGCCCAGCGCCTGATCGAATCCCCGCGCATCCGGATGGCGACGCTGACCGGACCGCTCCATGTCGGGCGAGCGATCGCGCGGCTGTGCGCCGACCACCTCAAGCCTGCCAATCTGGAACTTGGCGGGCACTCGGCGCTGATCGTGTGCGACGATGTCGATCCGGTAGCGGTCGGCCGTCTTGTCGCTGCAGCACGCTATCGCAATGCCGGGCAGATCTGCACCGCCCCCACCCGGCTGATGGTCCAGGAGAGTATCTATCCGCAATTCGTCAACGCCTTCATCGCCCGGACCCGCGAACTGCGGGTCGGCGACGGCCTCGAGGAAGGCGTGACCATGGGACCGCTCGCCAATGCCCGGCGGCTGGACGCGATGGAGCGCCTGGTCGGCGACGCGGTCGCTCGCGGCGCCCATGTCGCCACAGGCGGTGCGCGGATCGGTGCGCAGGGATTGTTCTTCGAGCCGACGGTGCTCACCGATGTACCGGCAGAGGCGCTGGTGCTGCACGAAGAGCCGTTCGGGCCGATCGCGCCGATCGCATCGTTCAAGCGGCTAGACGATGCCATCGATCGCGCCAACAGCCTTCCATATGGCCTCGCCGCCTTCGCCTTCACCAAATCGCTCGATCGCGCCGCGCAACTCACCGCCGGGATCGAGAGCGGTTCCCTGTGTGTCAACCACGTCAATGGCGCGGCGTTGCCCGAGCTCCCGCTGGGCGGCGTCAAGCAAAGTGGCTACGGCCATGAGGGCGGCGCCGAGAGCCTCGACGCATATATGACAAAAATGGTGGTCTCCACTGCGATCGGCGCGTCGATATGACCTCCAGCAACACCCCCATGCGGATCCTCGTCACCGGCGGCAGCGGGCGGCTTGGACGATTCGTCCTCGAAGAACTGGCCGCGCACGGCCATCAGGTCACCAATTTCGACGTTCGCCGCCCGGAGCAGCCACCTGCTGGCGTCCCGACGATAGTGGGAGACGCCGCGCGGATGGAGGACGCCTATGGCGCGCTCAGCTACATGGCCGCCGAAGCGTTGGTCCATCTGGCGGCATGGAGCGATCCCGGCTTCGTCGCAGATTCGCGAACCTTTGCCGACAATGTCGCATCCACCTTCAACCTGCTTGATGTCAGTTCGCGCCTTGGCGTCAAACGCGCGATCGTCGCATCGAGCGCCCAGGTCTATGGCTTTGCCGAGCACTGCCCGGTCTACGCTCCGGTCGACGAGGCGCATCCGCTGCGCCCGCTCAATGCCTATGCGCTGTCGAAGATATGCGGCGAGCAGGTCGCCGCCTATTTCACCGAGCGGCGCGACATCCGGGTCGCCACTTTCCGGATCATGGGCGCACGCGCGCCCGATGATCTCGACGAGGAGGTCGCCGCGCTCAAGACGGCCACGCCCGACGTCGGCCGGTTCCTGCTATGGAACCGCGCCGATGCACGCGATATTGCCCGTGCCTGCCGCCTCGCGCTCGAGGCTCCAACGATGCCCTCGGGCCCCTACAACATCACCGCCGGCCAGAATGCGATGGGAGAGCCGGGAATCGATTTGTTGCGGCGGCACTGCCCGGACACGGAAATCGTCGCCGATCTTCCCGGTACGGCATCGCTGATGTCGTGCGGCAAGGCGCTGCATGATTTCGGTTACCAGCCGCAATTTCGATAGAAACGGGAACGATCGTGTACGCCGCTTACCAAAGTCGAAGGCTGCGGCGATGAGCGCCGACTTACGCGACGACGGCACCGAGGACAGGAATGCGCGGTCGCTGCTGCGTGCGATGTTCGACGCTGCGGTGGAGAGAGCGCTGCCGGCAACGATTCTACCGGCTCGGCTTCCCAGCAAGCCTAAGGGACGTTGCGTCGTCGTGGGCGCCGGCAAAGCCTCGGCAGCGATGGCGGCTGCGATCGACTCAGCTTGGCCCGATGTCGATCTGACCGGAGTGGTGGTCGTACCGGTCGGCGCCGCCGCAGCAGCGGGCCGGATTCGCATCGTCGAAGCTGCTCACCCGGTTCCCGACCAGCGTAGCGTCGATGCGGCATCACTCATTCTCGCCGCGGTTCGCGACCTGGGACCAGACGACTTGGTCCTCGCGCTTATTTCAGGCGGCGGTTCCTCCCTGATGGTCGCCCCGGCCCCGCCGATGACGCTGGCCGACAAACAGGAAGTCAACCGCCTGCTGTTGGCCAGCGGCGCGCCGATTGCCGAGATGAACGTGGTGCGCAAGCATCTGTCGATGATCAAAGGCGGCCGCCTGGCTCTCGCCGCCACCCCGGCACCGGTCGTATCTCTGCTGGTATCCGACGTTCCCGGCGACGCGCCCGAAGCAATTGCCTCGGGCCCAACGGTGGGCGATCCGAGCAGTCTCGGCGATGTTCGAGATATACTTGCGCGGCGGCGCATCGCGTTGCCCCGACGTGCACTGGCGGCGCTGGAGCGGGCCGGGGAAACCCCTTGGCCAGGCGAGATCGCCGCCGATGTACGCATCGTGGCCGCGCCGTCGGCGTCGCTCGCTGCGGCTGCGCGCGTTGCCGAACGGGCTGGAGTTCGCGCGATGATCCTGGGCGACGCGATCGAGGGCGAGGCGAAGGAAGTGGCAACGGCGTTTGCCGGCATCGCCCGCTCCGTGCGAGCGCGCGGCCTACCCGCAGGTGTGCCGCTGGCCCTGCTGTCCGGCGGCGAGACAACGGTAACCATCGGCGCAAGCGGCGCCGGGCGCGGCGGCCGCAACACCGAATTCCAACTCGCACTCGCTATTGCTCTGTCGGGGACCTCGAACATCTGGGCACTCGCCTGCGACACCGACGGCATCGACGGCACCGAGCAGGCCGCCGGAGCGATCGTCACGCCCGACACCCTGGCGCGCGCCGCGAGCCGGAATCTCGACGCGCGTGCGTTCCTGGACTCGCATGACAGCTACAGCTTCTTTGCCGGGCTCGGCGACCTCGTCGTCACCGGCCCGACTCATACCAACGTCAACGATTTGCGGGTGATGCTGGTCCTGTAGCGCTCAGCCTTCCGCCATCGCCTTTTCGAGATTGACGCGCACGGCCTCGAAGAATTGCTCGGTCTTCATCCAGGACTGTTGGGGCCCGACCAGCAACGCCAGGTCCTTGGTCATCGCACCGCTCTCGACCGTTTCGATGCAGACCCGCTCAAGGGTTTCGGCGAATCGGGTAACCTCGGGCGTCTCGTCGAACTTGCCGCGGAACTTGAGGCCTCCGGTCCACGCGAAGATCGATGCGATCGGATTGGTCGATGTCGCCCTGCCCTCCTGATGCTGGCGATAGTGGCGCGTGACCGTGCCGTGCGCGGCTTCGGTCTCGACCGTCCTGCCGTCGGGCGACATCAGCACCGAGGTCATCAGCCCGAGCGAGCCGAAGCCCTGCGCGACCTGGTCCGACTGGACGTCGCCGTCGTAATTCTTGCAGGCCCAGACGAACTCGCCGTGCCATTTCAGCGCCGAAGCGACCATGTCGTCGATCAAGCGGTGCTGGTAGATGATACTCGCCTCGGCGAAGCGATCCGCGAACTCGGCGGCGAACACTTCTTCGAAGATATCCTTGAAGCGACCGTCATAGGTCTTCAAAATGGTGTTCTTGGTCGAGAGGAACACCGGCCATCTCAGGTTCAGCCCGTAATTGAGCGCAGCGCGCGCGAAATCGCGTATCGAATCGTCGAGATTGTACATCGCCATCGCCACGCCGGCGCCGGGAAAATCGAACACCTCCCGCTCGATCGTCTCACCGTTCGCGCCGCGCCACGTGAGGTGCAGCGTTCCCGGACCGGGCACCCGGACCTCGGTTGCACGATACTGATCGCCATATGCATGGCGCCCGATCACGATCGGCTTGGTCCAGCCCGGAATCAGACGCGGCACATTGCTGATCACGATCGGCTCGCGGAAGACGACCCCGCCCAGGATGTTGCGGATCGTACCGTTGGGCGAACGCCACATCTCCTTGAGCCCGAATTCCTCGACACGGGCTTCGTCGGGAGTGATCGTCGCGCACTTGACGCCGACGCCATAGCGCTTGATCGCATTGGCGCTGTCGATGGTAATCTGGTCGCTGGTCTCGTCACGTTTCTCGATCCCCAGATCGAAATAGATCAGGTCGATGTCTAGATAGGGCTTGATCAGCCGCTCACGGATCCATTGCCAGATGATCCTGGTCATTTCGTCGCCATCCATCTCGACGACGGGGGTCTTCACCTTGATTTTTGCCATGCCAAATCCCTAGCCTTTGCGGGGACCTGATGCCGTCTATCGCCCCGCGGCGGTAGGCGCGCTTGGGCATATCTAACTTGTCGGTTCAGCACTTATGGAGGCTGTCGCGTCGCCCACTATCCTGTCACAGGGCCATCAGGGAAGGCACTCCGGCGTCATGACCGTTTACCTGATCCTGTTCGCATTCGCGTGCTTGTCCGGTTGGTGCTGCCCATTTCTTTCTCGACGGCATGCGGTAGGCGGACCTGGACGAGGCTCGCGATCCGGCTGCCCGGAGTGAGCAGCGCGCTGCGAAAGCGCTCCGCCTGATTGGCCGTCGAGTAACGCCGTGGTATCGGTCTGCCTCCCTGAACGAATGGCAGATTTTAGGATCATGGGAGTTGATGCGGAGAGCGGTCGCCGACCATCCCCTACGCGACCAAGCGAAGAGTGTATTGCAGGGCGTGGGAGACGGCGGGAAGCTGACGAACATCGCAAAGCAGCTCTTGGCCAGCCAGCTGCGAGAGGTCTACGTCGACGACACATGAATCGACGGCCGCTTTCAGGAGACGGCGTACCAGTCTTCAACGGCAACAATGGGGCGCGTAGCTGCCAGCTCGGGCTTCATGAACAAACGTCCGCTTACGCCATTCGGTCACCCGAAAGCCGCCGGTCCGTAATCCTGAAGAGTTTCGGATGCCGGCAGGCGTACGAAAGTCTTGGAGGCCCGAACCCGCGGGCCGCACGCGTGGATCTATGGGGATTTCGAGTTTGGGCCTGCTCCGATGTTGGGCGGCACGGCCGATTGGAGCGCGGGTCTGGATCCGGACCTTCCGGATTTAGGTGGCGATGCCGAATTCACGGAGGCGGATGGCCCGACGCCGGTTGAGGTGGCAGCCTCTTCGACGACGATCGGCACACGTAGCGTCACGTAGCGTC
>NZ_JBFUHB010000038.1:0-34777 GCF_056402595.1 Sphingomonas sp. P3_C6 | reverse complement strand
GTGCAGAATAGCCGCTCGTCTGTTGATAACGACGATACCAGTTACCCGCCGTGCTCGGCGCTACGCCAAATATCGTCCCAGCCTCGCGGCACGTGCGTCCACCCGCCATCGACGCGACCACCCGCGCCCGCAAATCGTCAGAATAAGGTTTGCCCATACATGCTGACCTCCAGCCCAGTCAGCATCTTGAATCACAAAATCACCCCGCACGGAATCCTATGATTCAACTCGGTCGAATTCGACTCTAGTGCTTCCCCGGTAACAGTTGGCTGATCGCGCGAACCAGCGCCTCGCTGGAAAACGGCTTGCGTAGCAGGGCCACGTCCCGTTCGAGCACCGCATCCAGCTTGCCGACTCCGAAAAACCGGTCACGATCAGCACCGGCCGTTCCGGATGCGCCTTGCGCAATCGGGCGGCGACTTCGGCACCATCCTGCCTCGGCATGGCGAAATCGACGATCGCCATGTCGATGCCTCCGAGCCCGGCGGCCGCCAGGCCTGCGCGCCCATCCTCAACGATGACCGTCGTTGCCCCCCGCGCCTCGATAATCGCGGCGACGGTGTGCAGCACATCAGGATCGTCATCGATGACGAGGATGTTGAGCCCGGTCAGCGCCGTCTCCGCATCGACTTCGGCCTCGGGCTTCGTCTCGTGCGGCGGCGCGCGTTCGGCCTGTTCGCGCTGCGCCATATGCGTGCGCATCTCGTTCATTGCGGCGTCGCGCGACGTGATCGCCTCGGCCCGTTCGGCATTCGCCGCGGCAAGCGATGCCGTCGAGGGAAGGGCCACCGCCTTTGGAATCAGCGGCCACAACATGATCGCCGTCGCCACCGAGGCGGCGGCGGTGAGCGCCTTCAGCATTGCCTCCGCGCCGTAATTGCCGTGCCGTAGCGTCCAGATGGACATTGCGTGCGTGGCGCCGCAAGCCAGGATGAAGGTCGCGAACAGCCTGATCATCCAGCCATAACGGATGTCCCGGCGCCTGCGCATCAGGCTGAACAGCGCGAGGGCGATAGAGAAATAGGAGACAGCGATCAGCGCGTCGGCGATTACATGAGTCCAGACGAGCGTCGGATCCCAGAGCAGGCAATATCCATGCGGTGCATAGCTGGCATCGGAAAACGGTTTGAGCCAACCACCCATGATGACCACTCGTTCGTCTTGGATAACGATTGTTCACTATCCTCTCATCCATTGCGAGTTACCATCGCGACATTGATAAACTGGTGCGGGATTCACTTCGATCGGCGCGTAATATTGGATGGCAGCGCTGGCCGACGCCGGCTTCGGACGGGCTGGCGGTCCAAAAGGCGTCGTCTCTTGCTTTCCGGGCGCGTCGGGGTTATCTGCGCGGTCAATCCGAAATCGAGGATTGGACGGCGCCGGTTCCCTGGGACCCGGGCAGCGGCTCCATGCCTCGATCTTGTGCGTTTTGAAAAGCGAGCTGAGCAGCGTGGCGAAGACGACACCGTTAGAGTTCATCCGGCAGGTGCAGGCGGAGACCAAGAAGGTCGTCTGGCCCACCCGCCGCGAGACCGTCATGACCGGCGTTATGGTCATGATCATGACGACGATGCTGGCGATCTTCTTCTTCGGGATCGATACGATCTTCGAGGCGATCGTGAAGATGCTGCTGAGCCTCGCGAACTGATTTTGGGTAGAGACATGGCGCGCTGGTACATCATTCACGCTTATTCCGGGTTCGAGGGCAAGGTGCGCGACTCGATCATGGCGGAGGCGACCCGCATGGGCCTCGACGCCCTGGTCGAGCAGATCGAGGTCCCGACCGAAACCGTCACCGAGGCTCGCCGCGGCAAGAAGGTGGCGGTCGAGCGCAAGTTCATGCCGGGCTATGTGCTCGCCAAGCTGAACATGAACGACGACGTGTATCACCTGGTGAAGAACACACCGAAGGTGACCGGTTTCCTCGGGTCGATGGGCAAGCCCCAGCCGATCAGCGAAGCCGAAGCGGCACGGATGCTCAACTCGAAGGAGGAAGCAGCCGCCGCGCCGAAGCAGAAGATGAAGGTCGATTACGAGATCGGCGATTCGGTGAAGGTGCTCGACGGCCCGTTCGCGAGCTTCAACGGCATCGTCGAAGAACTCGATTTCGATCGCAGTCGCGTCAAGGTGTCGGTGTCGATCTTCGGTCGCGCCACCCCGGTGGAATTGGAATTCGAACAGGTCGAGCGGGCGAAGTAATTCGTTCGTCGCCCCGGCGGAGGCCGGGGCCGCTGCGCGGTCACGCGCAACGGCCGAAACTCGGCAGTTCCGGCGTTTGCCGGGACGATGCGGGAGGCAGTCTTCGGACCGTCGTCAGGACCGCTAAACTTGAAAGAGAGTGAGACATGGCAAAAAAGATTACAGGCTATATCAAGCTGCAGGTGCCGGCCGGCAAGGCCAACCCCAGCCCGCCAATCGGCCCGGCTCTGGGTCAGCGCGGCGTGAACATCATGGAATTCTGCAAGGCGTTCAACGCGCAGACCGGTGACCAGGAAGTCGGCACGCCGCTTCCCACCGTCATCACCGTCTACGCGGATCGCAGCTTCTCGTTCGAGACCAAGACGCCGCCTGCGTCCTATCTCATCAAGAAGGCCGCGAACCTGAAGTCGGGCTCCAAGGAGCCGGGTAAGCTTTCGGCTGGCAAGATCAAGCGCTCCGTGCTGAGCCAGATCGCCGAAGCGAAGATGAAGGACCTGAACGCCAACGATATCGACGCGGCGACCCGCATCATCGAAGGCTCTGCCCGCGCGATGGGCCTCGAAGTGGTGGAGGGCTGAGAACATGGCAAAGCTGACCAAGAAGGCGAAGACCCTCGCCACCGCAATCGACCGCGAGAAGCTGCACGGCATCGACGAAGCGATCTCGCTGGCTCGCGCCAACGCAACGTCGAAGTTCGACGAAACCATCGAAGTCGCGCTGAACCTGGGCGTCGACCCCCGCCATGCCGACCAGATGGTCCGCGGCGTCGTCACGCTGCCCAAGGGCACCGGAAAGACCGTGCGCGTCGGCGTGTTCGCCAAGGGCGCCAAGGCCGACGAAGCGCGCGAAGCGGGTGCTGACGTCGTCGGCGCCGAGGATCTCATGGAGATCATCCAGGGTGGCACGATCGATTTCGATCGCTGCATCGCGACGCCGGACATGATGGGTGTCGTCGGTCGCCTGGGCAAGATCCTGGGCCCGAAGGGCATGATGCCGAACCCGAAGCTGGGCACGGTCACGATGAACGTCGCCGAAGCCGTCAAGGCGGCCAAGGGCGGCCAGATCGAGTACCGCGTCGAGAAGGCCGGCATCATCCATTCCGGCATCGGCAAGGCAAGCTTCCCGGCCGAAGACCTGCGCGCGAACTTCGACGCGCTGGTCGATGCGATCGTCAAGGCCAAGCCGTCGGGCGCCAAGGGCAAGTATGTCCGCAAGATCGCCGTCAGCTCGACCATGGGCGCCGGCATCAAGGTGGACACCGCGGAAGTCACCGCGGCCTGATCCAGTCCGGATGAACAAGTTGCGAAGGGCCGGGGGAAACCCCGGCCCTTTTGCTATGCGGACTGCCGTACGCGGCGGCGCTATCGGTGCCGGAGTCGAGGCGCAGACTATCTGACCCACCCCGCCCAGCCACGCGATCTCTACCAGGCGCTCGCCAGGGACTATGGGTGTCGGTTGATACGGTCGAGCCCGATACGCTGGCATTTCTCGACTATCTCGAGGCCCAGAGGCTGTTGGACTAACTGCGAGGAAAGCAGGGCCGAGGCAGACGCCGGGGATGCGCTTTCACGAGATTGGACCGAACGGGCTTACCGAAGTCGCATAATGCGCCATCGCCATGGTGGTGAGTTGGGCATTCACGCGGATGCAGCTCGAAAAGGTGCTCGCGTCGGTGACCAGCACATTGGCAGTGCCATGGACGCGGCAATCGAGGTCTACCACCCCCTTGTCCGGATCGGCGTTGCGCGCATTGCCCCCCTGTGGATGTGAACTGGACAGGGTAACGTCGTCCGCCTCGCCGATATGGCGATCGAAAAAGGCGTCGATATCCACGCCCTTGCGCAGAGTCTGGCCGCGCGCGAGTGCCGGATAGACCTCGCTTGCCCCTGCGGCGAAATGCACCTTGGCAAGGGTCGCGAGCGCGCGCCGAAGCAGGGGCATCTCGACATCGGCACGCAGCTTGAAGTGTAGACTGCCGCCGATCAGCCTGCCCTGCCGGTCGGCCGGAAAGAGAATGCCTGCGGAGGCAAGGCGGTTATAGTTGAGCATGCGGTCGGCATGGTCGCCGAACCAGCCCGGCATCAAGGTCGACATGCTCATCGGCGGCTGGAAGTGCGATTCGAGCAGGAAGTCGCCGCGGTCGACATAGGTCGCCATCTGGTCCTCGTCCCAGGCGCGTTGCTGGCCGGGCATGAGCGCAACCACCGGGCAGGCAATGTTGAGCGAGATGCCCTCCCCCGTGCCCGCGATGCCGCTGTCGTGCAGGATGCGGCTCGACGCCATTGTGCCGGCGGCCACGACCACGCCCCTGGTCGCCCTGATCGTGCGGCTACTGCCATCGGGCAGCTGGACTTCGACGCCGGTCGCGATCCGGCGCCCGGCGCCATCCGCATCACCCCAGACGATCTTCTCGACCCTGGTCTCGGCGAGGATGCGGGCGCCGGCGCGGCGCGCGTCGATCAGGAAGGACTGGGCCATGCCCTGCTTGCGGCCATAGGGGCAGCCGGTGTTGCAGTAACCGCAATAGGCGCAATCCGCCTTCAGGCTGCGCGGACCGTAATTCTTGCTGAACCAGAGCGCGGGCGATGCCGCATCCATCGGGTCGGCGCTGGCGGCGGTGTGTGCGGCCCAGCCGCTCAGCAGATGCGTGCCATTGTGGCGGCCGCTCTTCGGGTCGATCGGCTCGATGCCGAGCCGAGTCTCGACCGCGCGATAGGCAGCCTCGAACCGGGCCGTGTCGACTGGCGCGCCGAGCGCCGCCCAGGTCGCGAACACGTCGTTCGCGTGGGGATGGGTCAGGCCGTCCTGCTTCACGCGCAAGGCGATGCCGTTGTTGATCGCGGTTGAGCCCCCGACGCAGCGCCCCTGGAAGACGACGATGTCATGGTCCCGGCTCGTCTGGACGCCGCCATCGACGAACAGCCGCGCCGTCATGCGGCGTTCCTCATGCGTCATCGCGGTCGAGGGAAAATGCGGGCCGGCCTCGATCACCAGCACATCATGGTGGCGCGCCAGGTTCGCAGCGGAAACCGCGCCGCCGGCCCCCGATCCGATCACGATAACCTCGGCCGAATCAGGCGCCTCGCTGGGATCGAGCACATCGTAATGGGCCAGGTCGCGACCGGGAAAGAGCTCGATCTTCACCTCGCCGGGACCGCGCACGCGCTGGTGCGGTAGCTCGAATCCGATCGCCTTCAATACCGGATTATCGTCATTGTCGGCCTCGGCCGCGCCGACCCAATGGCCGTAATAGCCGGCATAGACGATGCCTCGGATCCGGGCGAGATCCTGCATCAGGTTGTTCCGGCTGCGCTTGAGCCGCTTCGCCACGCGCTTCGCCCGCCAGCCCGGCCCCATCCACAGGAAAAAGGGGCCACCCATGAACAGGCAGATAAGATAAAGGGTAAGGCCGATCTCGCGCGGCTTGTTCCCCTCGACCATGCCGAACTGATGCTGGAGATTGGCGACGACCCGCTCCGGCGGGATCTTCATGTCGACGCCGTGGAACAGCGCCTCGGTCAACGCCTTCAGGATCGCGGCCTGCAGCGAATTGAACGGCACGCGCATGGTGATTGCCCCCTATGTCCCTGTCGTACCGTAGCTTTGGCGAATGACAGTCGCGAGCGGGATGCGTCGGGAGCGACGAAACGGTTTGGCGCCGGAGCGACTGCCCCCTAGCCCGCTTGCTCATGCCTCGTTAAAGCCCGCGGACATGAGCCAGATCACCCCCGAGATCGTCGCCCAGCACGGGCTTTCCCCTGAAGAATATGAGCGCGTGCTGCACGCCATGGGACGCGAGCCGAACCTGACCGAGCTCGGCATCTTCTCCGTGATGTGGTCCGAGCATTGCTCGTACAAATCCAGCCGTATCCATCTCAAGAAGCTGCCGACGACCGGTCCTCAGGTGATTTGCGGCCCGGGCGAGAATGCCGGCGTGATCGACATCGGCGACGGCCAGGCGGCGATCTTCAAGATGGAGAGCCACAACCACCCGTCGTACATCGAGCCCTATCAGGGCGCGGCCACAGGAGTCGGCGGCATCTTGCGCGATGTGTTCACCATGGGCGCACGGCCGGTGGCCAATCTCAACGCGCTGCGGTTCGGCCGGCCCGATCACCCCAAGATGCGCCACCTGATCGCGGGCGTGGTCCATGGCATCGGCGGTTACGGCAATTGCGTTGGCGTGCCGACGGTCGGCGGCGAGGTGAATTTCCACCGCGCCTATGACGGCAACATCCTGGTCAATGCGATGACGGTGGGCGTCGCCGAGCAGGACAAGATTTTCTATTCGGCTGCTTCGGGCATCGGCAATCCGATCGTCTATGTCGGGTCCAAGACCGGGCGCGACGGCATTCACGGCGCGACCATGGCCTCGGCCGATTTCTCCGAGGATTCGGAGGAGAAGCGCCCGACGGTGCAGGTCGGCGACCCGTTCACCGAGAAATTGCTGATCGAGGCGTGCCTGGAACTGATGGCGTCCGACGCGATCGTCGCGATCCAGGACATGGGCGCGGCCGGCCTGACCTCGTCCTCGGTCGAAATGGCGTCCAAGGGCGGCGTCGGTATCGAGCTGGTGATGGATGCAGTGCCGCAGCGCGAGACCGGCATGACGCCGTACGAGATGATGCTGAGCGAGAGCCAGGAGCGTATGCTCATGGTGCTCAAGCCCGGCCGCGAGGCATTCGCCGAAGCGATCTTCCATAAATGGGAGCTGGATTTCGCCGTGATCGGCCACGTCACCGATACAGGCCGCATGGTGCTGAAATGGCAGGGCGAGACGGTCGCCGACATTCCCCTCGGCCCGCTGGCCGACGAAGCGCCGGCTTATGACCGGCCCTATGTGAAGACCACGCCGCCGGCGCCGCTGGCCAATGTGCCCGACACGACCGATATCGCGGCCGACCTGCTCAAGCTGATGGGCTCGCCGGATGTCGCCAGCCGCCGCTGGATCTGGGAGCAGTATGACCACATGGTCGGTGCCGACACGGTGCAGCGGCCGGGCGGCGATGCGGCGGTGGTGCGCGTGCATGGCACGCAAAAGGGCCTGGCGATCACGACCGATTGCACGCCGCGCTATTGCTATGCCGATCCCTATGAGGGCGGGAAGCAGGCAATCGCCGAGGCGTATCGCAATCTCAGCGCGGTCGGCGCCAAGCCGCTCGCCACGACCGACTGCATGAATTTCGGCAACCCGCAGCGGCCCGAGATCATGGGCCAGTTCGTCGGCTGCATCGAGGGCATGGCCGAGGCGTGCACCGCACTCGACTTCCCGATCGTGAGCGGCAACGTGTCCCTTTACAACGAGACCAAGAATGACGACGGCACGGGGAGCGCGATCCTGCCGACCCCAGCGATCGGCGGCGTCGGCCTGCTCGACGACTGGTCGACATCTGCGACGATCGCGTTCAAGGGCACCGGCGACGTCATCCTGCTGGTCGGCACGCGGCGCGGGCATCTCGGCCAGTCGCTCTGGCTGCGCGAAGTGCATGGTCGCGAAGAGGGCCCGCCCCCGCCGGTCGATCTCGCCGCCGAGCGCAGGAACGGGGAGTTCGTGCGCGCGCATATCGCCTCGGGCGCGTTCACCGCGGTGCATGACGTGTCCGACGGCGGCGTCGCGGTGACGATCGCCGAGATGGCGCTGGCGGGCGGCATCGGCGCGATGCTGCACGCTCCCCTGCCCTGCGGCGTCGCCTGCTCGCTGTTCGGCGAGGACCAGGGCCTGTACGTCGTGACGGTCGCCGACCACGCCCTGCTCGATACGCTGGCGGGCGCCGGTGCGGCCGGGATCGAGGTGGAGCGGATCGGGCGGACCATCGCCGGCCGGCTGATCTTCGAGCTGCCGGACGACGACCATGTCGTGACCCTGGCCGATCTGCGCGCGGCGCATGAGGGCTTCTTCCCGACCTTGATGGGCGACACGCTGGTCTGAGGAATCCCCGGCTTTCAGACAGCTACACCTAGCAGGCCCAGATCGCGACACCCGGACCGACCGATGTCACCGAGAACGTCATCCGCGAGATCGTGCTGCCGACCGGGCCGGTTGATGTGAAGGTCTGCGCAATCGGTGATAAATGGTCCAGATTGAAACTGGTGATCCAAAAGGCGCTGAGGAGCGCATGGACTGAACCCCGCCCGGCCTATACTCTGCGCATGAGAGTTTGGGGGCAACATCATGGAACCCAATTATTCGGGAACGGCGATCGTACGGGCGATCGTGATTGCGACGACCATCGCGGGGACGCTCGATATCCTTTCCGGCTTCGTCTTCGCTGTCCTGGCTGGCGGTACTCCGCTTGGGGTATTGCGTGGTATCGGCGGCGCGGTCGTCACGGATGAATCCTATGACCGTTTCGTGCTCGCGGCGATCGGCCTGATCCTTCACTTCACGATCATGGCCTTGGTCGCAACGGCCTATCTGCTGCTCGCGGCCCGCCTCGCGCCGGTCAATCGCTTCGCCCTGGCAAGCGGGCTCGCCTGCGGGACGTTGTGGGTGGCACTGTGGTGGATCGTCCTGCCTTGGCGCTGGCCGATCCTCTTCCCGCTGACCGATCCGATGGACATGGCGATCCAGTCGTTCAGCCATATCCTGCTGGTCGGCATCCCCATCGCGCTGGTGGCCCGCGCCGCCCGGCGCTGGCACTTCGCCGGCGCGCCGTCGATTCGCCTCGAGCGGATATTGATATAAGAGCGGGCGCCGGACCGGCCCCTAAGGAACTCCATGCCCCCCGATCATTCGAGAGCGGACGCAACACCGCGCAGGCTCGCGACGCTGGACGTGATCCGCGGTGTCGCCGTGATGGGTATCCTCGTGATGAACATCGTCGCCTTCGCGATGCCCGAGGCGGCCTATATGAACCCCGCCGCCTTTGGCGGGCATACCGGCATCGACCTGGCGATATGGACTGTCGATTTCATTCTGATCGACGGCAAGATGCGCGGCCTGTTCTCCTTCCTCTTCGGCGCGTCGATGCTGCTGGTGATCGATCGCGCGACAGCCAGGCGGGAGAATCCGGCGCGGGTGCATTTCTCGCGCATGTTCTGGCTGTTCCTGTTCGGCGAGGCGCATATGATCCTGCTGTGGTGGGGCGATATCCTCCACCATTATGCGCTGATGGGCGGCGTCGCGTATTTCTTCCGCGACAAACCGCCGTACAAGTTGGTCGGGATCGCGATCGTCCTGCTGCTGACCGAGATGGCGATGATCGCCAGCATGACGATGAGCATCCACGCGACCGTGGCCGCGGTGCAGGCCCCCCATCCAAGCACCGAGACGGTCGAGCAGTATCAGACGCTCAGGCGCGGTTTCGGCGTTCCGACCCCCGATGAACTGGCCAAGGACATGGCGCTGCATCGCGGTCCCTATGCCCCGCTCGTCGAACACCGGCTTGGGGAAGCGGTGTCGACCACGACGCGCACGCTCACCTCTGTCGGGCTGGAAACGCTCGGCTATATGCTGCTCGGCATGGCGTGCCTGAAATCGGGGATGCTCACCGGCGCGTGGGACCGCAGGCGCTATCTGTGCTGGATCATCATCGGCTTCGGCGTAGGCATACCGGCGTCGGCGGTGCTTGCCTGGTATGTCGCCGCGCAGGGTTTCGCGATGGTCCCGCTGGTGCTCGGCGTGCTGGCGCTGCCGACGCTCTTCCGCCCGCTCATGATCATCGGCTGGGCCTGCCTTATCGTGTTGCTCGCCCGGTCGGGCGGCGCGATCGCCGAGAGGTTCGGGGCGGCGGGGCGCATGGCCTTTTCCAATTATCTCGGCACCAGCCTGATCTGCTCGACCCTGTTCTACGGCTATGGTTTCGGCCTGTACGACCATGTGTCACGCGCCGGGCTTTCTCTCGTTGTAGTCGCTATCTGGGTGTTGATGCTGCTCTGGTCGAAGCCATGGCTCGCCCATTTCCGATTCGGTCCGCTCGAATGGGTGTGGCGATCCCTGGCGCGATTGCACTTTCAACCGATGCGCGGCGCCGCCTCGGCCGACTGAGCCATCATGCGACTGATGCGCAAAAGCGCTTGCGAGTAGTTCGCATTATCCCTAGATCATGGGTCAGGCGAGGGAGCACCCATGGTCGTTTGTATCTGTAATGCGATTCGTGAGCAGGACGTACGCGAGGCTGCGCGCAGCGGCGCAAAAAGTGCCTGCCAGGCCTATCGAACGCTCGGTCGCCAGCCGAAATGCGGCCAGTGCGTGCCGTTCGCGCGAGCCATTATCGACGAGGAGCGCGCGGCTGCGTAGCGTTCGCAGCGAGCAAAAACCGCAGATTTCCGCCATTTTTGTCCTGTTCGGAGTCGCCGTTCTGCGTTAGATTACGCAGGCATAACGGAGGCACGACATGAAGGGCGACCCCAAGGTCATCGACTATCTGAACGAGGCGCTCAAGAACGAGCTGACCGCGATCAACCAATATTGGCTTCACTATCGGCTGTTCGATCACTGGGGCGTGCGCAAGCTCGCCGAGTTCGAGAAGCACGAATCGATCGACGAGATGAAGCATGCCGATATGCTGTCGGAGCGGATCCTGTTCCTCGACGGCCTGCCCAATTTCCAGCTGCTCGGGCGCCTGCGCATCGGCGAGACGGTCGAGGAGGTGCTGAAGGCCGATCTCGCGCTGGAGATGGAGGCCCTGCCCCTCCTCCGCGACGCGATCGAGCATTCGGAGAAGGTCCGCGACTATGTCAGCCGCGACCTGTTCCGCCGCATCCTCGACAGCGAGGAAGAGCATGTCGACACGCTGGAGCGCCAGTTCGAGATGATCGAGCGTATGGGCATCGCCAATTACGTGCAGCTTCAGAGCAAACCCGCGGATGAGGATGGCTGAGGCGGAAACGCCCGGCGGAAAGTAACCGTCACCCCGGACTCGTTCCGGGGGTCCATCGGGCAGCAAGCATCGTCGTAGCGGATCCAGCCTGAATCGCGCCCGCAAGGTTGCCGTTCTCTCAAAAGTGACACCTGCCGCCGAGACATGTCCCGCACGACGGCGGATCGGGACCGCAGCCCTTTTACTGCGCCGCCTCGTTCGTCAGGCCGTAGAAGTCGAGCGTCTGGGGCGTGACCCAGCCATAAACATAATTCAGCAGGAAGATGCCGAAGAGGATCGTCGCGACGATCGTCACCCGCAGTGCCGTGCGCCCCACGCGAAATTCGTGGGGCGCGCTTTCGGCCTGGCCCGGCACGCGTTCGATACCTGCCTCATCCGCCGTCCTGACCCCGAAGGGCAGGACGAGGAAGACCGAGAAGGCCCAGAACAGGAAGTAGATCGCGAGCATCGACGGCCAGCGCATGGGATCAGGCCTCTATCAGCAGAACATCGACGATGGGCTTCTTGCCCGTCCAGCGCGTGGCCACGCGACGGGCGGAAAGGCGGATGTCCTCGCGCAGCTTGTCGCGGTCGCGGCCACCCTTGCGGGTCGCCTGGATCACGGCATCGATCGCCTCATCGAGGAAGGGATCGCGGTCCTCCTCGACCGGAATGCCCTGCAGCCGCACCTGGGGCTGGCCGATCATCTTGCCGCCCCGGTCGATCGCCACGGCGACCGACATCTGGCCGAACAGGCCGAGCTTGCGGCGTTCGTTGATCGTCGCGCCGTCGCCGGGCAGGATCACGTCGCCGTCGAGCACCAGCCGGCCGACATGCGCATTCCCGAGCTTCTCGGGCGCCCCCGGGGCCAGCCGGACGATGTCGCCATTGGTCTGTACCAGCGCGCGCGGGATGCCTTCGGACAGGCCGAAGCGCGCCTGCTCCATCAGGTGGCGCATCTCGCCATGCACCGGCATCAGGATGTCAGGGCGGATCCAGCGGTACATCGCCGCCAGTTCAGGCCGGCCGGGATGGCCGGAGACATGGACATGCGCCTGCCGCTCGGTGATCATCTCGACGCCCTTGGCGGCGAGCTGGTTCTGGATGCGACCGATCGCCACCTCGTTGCCGGGGATCTGCTTCGACGAGAAGACGACGGTGTCGCCGGCATCGAGGCTGATCGGGTGCGAGCCGGAGGCGACGCGCGCCAGCGCCGCGCGCTCCTCGCCCTGCCCGCCGGTCGCGACGATCATGATCTTGTCGCGCGGCAGGCGCATCGCGGCGTCGGGATCGACCGTTTCCGGGAAGTCCTTGAGATAGCCGGTGGCGCGGGCGACCTTCAGGATGCGGTCGAGCGAGCGGCCGGCAACGCAAAGCTTGCGCCCCGATTCCTTCGCGACCTGGCCCAGCGTGTGCAGCCGGGCAGCGTTCGACGCGAAGGTGGTGACGAGCACGCGACCGCGCGCCTTGGCGACCACTTCGGACAGGCCGGCGCGGACATCGGCCTCGGAACCCGATGCCTCGGGGTTGAACACGTTGGTCGAATCGCAAACGAGCGCGAGCACGCCTTCGTCGCCGATCGCCTCGAGCTGTTCCGGCGTTGCCGGCTTGCCGAGCACGGGCGCGTTGTCGAGCTTCCAGTCGCCGGTGTGGAACACGCGGCCATAGGGCGTGTCGATCAACAGCGCGTTCGCCTCGGGAATCGAGTGCGACAGCGGCACGAAATTGACGCCGAACGGGCCGATATCGACCCGCTGACCCGGCTTCACGACGTTGAGGCGGACGCGGTCGGCGTTGCCTTCTTCTTCGAGCTTGCCGGCGATCAGGCCCGCGGTGAAGGGCGTCGCGTAGAGCGGCACGCCCAGGTCCTCGGCGAGATAGGGCAGCGCCCCGATATGGTCCTCATGACCATGGGTGAGCACGATGCCGACAAGGTTGTCGATCTGCTCCTCGATAAAGGCGAGGTCGGGCAGGATCACGTCGATGCCCGGATATTGCGGATCGGCGAAGGTGATGCCGCAATCGACCATCAGCCACTTGCCATGGCAGCCATAGAGATTGACGTTCATGCCGATCTCGCCCGAGCCGCCAAGCGCCAGGAAAAGGAGTTCTTTGTTGGGAGTCACGTAGTGTTTTGTTCTTTCTTGGTTTTATTCATCCCCGGAAAATCGGGGCTCCCGGCTCAAGCGTTCGTGGCGCTGTGCGCGCCGCAATCGAGGGGGGAGGATGGAGTTTCCGCCTGAGCGGAGAAAAATCTGTCAGGGCCTTATATGGGCGCGATCCCACAACATCGCCAGCCCCTGAATGGTCAGGTCGGGTTCGATGACGTCGAAAACATCGGTCTGCTTCTCGAAAAGCGTCGCGAGACCGCCGGTCGCGATCACCTTAACCGGCCGCCCGACCTCCGCCTTGATGCGGGCGACCAGCCCCTCGATCATCGCGATATAGCCCCAATAGATGCCGATATGCATCTGGCTGACCGTGTCGCGGCCGATGACGCTGGTGTTGGCCGGTGCCTCGATCGCGATGCGCGGCAGCTTGGCTGCGGCAGTGACCAGAGCATCGAGCGACAGGTTGATGCCCGGGGCGATGATGCCGCCCTTGTACGCACCGCGGAAGTCCGAGAAGTCGAAGGTCGTCGCGGTCCCGAAATCGATGGTGATCAGGTCGCCGGGATGGAGCGCATGCGCCGCGATCATGTTGACCGCTCGGTCGGCGCCCACCGCATGGGGCTCCTCCACGTCGAGCTGCATGCCCCATTCGACCGGAGGCTGGCCGGCGATGAGCGGCTCTCCGCCGAAATATTTGCGGGCGAGCGTCTGGAGATTGTGGAGCGCGCGGGGGACGACGGTGGCGATGATGACACCGGTGACCGCGCTGCGGTCATAGCCTTCGAGGGTGAGGAGCTGGCTGAGCCAGACGGCATATTCGTCAGCGGTGCGACGCGGGTCGGTCGCGATACGCCAGCGCGCCTTGATCGTACCGCTATCGACGAGCGCGAAGACCACGTTGGTATTACCGGCATCGATCGCGAGCAGCATGCGAACCTCAATCCCTTCCGTTCGTGTCGAGCGCAGTCGAGACACATTTGCCTGACACCAAGCCCCGTTTCTCGACTGCGCTCGATACGAACGGAGTCATATCAGATCAGGAACACGTCGGCGGCGTGAATGACACGGCTCGATCCGTCCGCCAAGCGCAGGATGAGCGCGCCCTCTCCGCTCAGGCCCTGGAACAGGCCGTCGATCGCGCTGCCGTCGGGCAGGCGGGCGGTGAGCGCGGTACCAGGCTGATATCCCCGCTCCAGCCAGCGCGCACGGATCGGGGCGAGCCCTTCGACCCGCCAGATGCCGAGCCAGCGCTCGAACGCATCGGCCAGGGTTTCGAGGAAGTCGGCAGGATCGGGCGCCGCGCCATGCGCCGCAAGGCTGGTGGCGGAGCGTTCGATATCGGTCGGATAGTGCACAAGGTTGACGCCCATGCCAATCACCGCCGCATCATCGGCTCGCTCGAGCAGGATGCCGGAGAGCTTTGCCCCGTCCAGCAGCAGGTCGTTGGGCCATTTGATCGCCAGTCCCGGAACATTCGCTGTTCCCCCGCGGAGGCGGGGGTCCAGAATTGGGGAGCGAACCGTTTGTGGCTCTGTCCCCCCGCCTTCACGGGGGAAGGAAGGAAGATAGGCTCGCACAACCTCTTCCAGCGCCACGGCCGCCACCAGGGCGAGGGTGGCGGCCTGCGGGTCATGTGGGCGCAGCCGCACCAGGGTCGAGGCGTAGAGATTGCCCTCTGGCGACGACCAGGCCCTGCCCTGCCGCCCGCGGCCGCCGGTCTGGCGCTCGGCGCGGAGCCAGAACCCCTCCTCGGCCCCGCTGCCGGCAAGCATCAGCATGTCGGCATTGGTCGACCCCGTCTCGGTGACGGTGCGGATTGTATGCGTCAGAACAGCGCCTTGGCAGCGACCGCAGCCCATGCACCAAGGCACGGGATGGCGAGATAACCGAGCGGCGAGATGAAGGTCGCGGCAATCGCGATCAGCCCGCCTTCGACCTTGCTGCCGACCGGCAGGAAGGCCGTCGCCGCATCGTCGAAATACATCGTCTTCACGACGCGCAGATAATAATAGGCGCCGATCACCGAGGCCGCGATGCCGACCACCGCGAACGGGAAGAGACCCGCCTGCACGGCCGCCTGGAACACCACGAACTTCGCATAGAAGCCGAGCAGCGGCGGGATGCCCGCCAGGCTGAACATGAACAGGCCGAGCGCCAGCGCGAGGCCGGGCTGGGTCTTGGACATGCCCGACAGGCTCGCGATCGTCTCGACCGGCTGGCCGTCCTGATCGCGCATCTGGAGCACGACGAGGAAGCTGCCGAGCGTCATCGCGATATAGATAGTCAGATAGATCAGCACAGCCGACACGCCCTCGGCCGTGCCGCAGGCGAGGCCTACCAGCGCAAAGCCGACATTGTTGATCGAGCTATAGGCAAGCAGGCGCTTGATGTTGGTCTGACCGATCGCCGCGACCGCACCGAAGATGATCGATGCGAGCGAGGCGAAGATCACGATCTGGCGCCACTGATCGGCAGCCGGGCCCATCGCCTCGACGGCGACGCGGACCGCCAGCGCCATCGCAGCGACCTTGGGCGCGGAGGCGAAGAAGGTCGTCACCGGGGTCGGCGCGCCTTCGTACACGTCCGGCGTCCACATGTGGAACGGCACCGCGCTGATCTTGAAGGCAAGGCCGGCAAAGACGAACACTAGGCCAAAGGTCAGGCCAAGCGAATGGCCGGCGCCATAGGCGTCGGCGATCAGCGAGAAGAGCGTCGTACCGCTGAAGCCATAGACCAGGCTGATGCCGTAGAGCAGGATGCCGCTCGCCAGCGCGCCGAGTACGAAATATTTCAGGCCAGCTTCGGCCGACCGCGCATCGCGGCGCATGAAGCTCGCCAGCACATAGGCGGCAAGGCTCTGCAGCTCGAGACCGACATAGAGTGTCAGCAGGTCGCCCGCCGACACCATCATGCCCATGCCGATGGCGGAGAGCAGGATCAGCACCGGATATTCCGGACGAAGATCGTCGCCCGAGGTCTGCTGGAAGAAGCGCGGGGCGATCAGGATCGCGACACCAGCCGCGATATAGATCAGCACCTTGGCAAAGGCGGCAAAGGCATCTGCACGGTACAGGCCGTCAAAGGCTTCGCCACCCGACGAAGCCGGGCCCATCAGCGCGATCCCGGCACCGAACAGTACCGCGACCGAGGTCCAGGAGATCGCCTTGGTGGAAGCCTGTCCGCCCCAGGCGGCGGCCAGCATCAGGATCAGCGCGCCGGCGGTCAATACCAACTCCGGCAGCACCATGAGCATCGAGGCGTTCATCAGTGTGCCTCCCCATGAGCGGCGGCCGGGGCAGCGGCACCATGATGTGCCGCAGGAGCCGCGGGCTTGCCGGCAGTCGGCAGCGAGTCACCGGCGGGCGCAGCGCGAGCAATACGCGCCTCCAGCGTGGCGACGTCGCCGCGCATCGGGGCCAGGAAGCTTTCCGGATAGACACCCATCCACAGCACCACCGCCGCAATCGGGGCGAGCAGCGCGATTTCGCGGAAGGAGAGATCGGGCATCGCGCGGACGTCATCCTTGGTCAGATCGCCGAACACGACGCGGCGGTAGAGATAGAGCATGTACGCAGCACCCAGGATGATCCCGGTGGTGCACAGCAGGGTGATGGTGGTCGAAACCTTGTAGGTGCCGGCCAGCGAGAGGAACTCGCCGACGAAACCACTGGTGCCGGGCAGACCGACCGACGCCATGGTGAACAGCATGAAGAACAGCGCGTAGCGCGGCATGTTGATCGCCAGGCCGCCATAACGGCTGATCTCACGGGTGTGCAGCCGATCGTAGATCACGCCCACGCAGAGAAACAGCGCCGCCGAGGCGAGGCCATGGCTGAGCATCACGATCATCGCGCCTTCGATGCCCTGCCGGTTGAAGGCGAACAGGCCAATCGTGACGATCGCCATATGCGCGACCGACGAATAGGCGATCAGCTTCTTCATGTCGGACTGAACCAGCGCGACCAGCGAGGTGTAGATCACCGCCACCGCCGACAGGCCGAAGATCAGCCAGACGAACTCGGCCGACGCCTCCGGGAACATCGGCAGCGAGAAGCGCAGGAAACCATAACCGCCGAGCTTCAGCAGCACGCCGGCCAGGATGACCGAGCCGGCGGTCGGCGCCTGAACGTGCGCGTCGGGCAGCCAGGTGTGGACCGGCCACATCGGCATCTTCACCGCGAAGGACGCGAAGAAGGCAAGCCATAGCCAGGTCTGCGCATGCGCCGGGAAATCGGTGTTGAGCAGGGTCGGGATGTCGGCGGTGCCGGCAAACTGGACCATCCACAACATCGCGATGAACATCAGCACCGAGCCGAGCAGCGTGTAGAGGAAGAATTTATACGACGCGTAGATCCGGTTCGCCCCGCCCCAGATGCCGATGATGAGGTACATCGGGATCAGGCCGGCTTCGAAGAAGATGTAGAACAGGAACAGGTCCTGCGCCGCGAAGGTGCCGATCATCAGCAACTCGGTGACGAGGAACGCGCACATATATTCCTGGACGCGCTTCTCGATCGCCACCCAGCTCGCGCCGATGCAGATCGGCATCAGGAACACGCTGAGCATGATGAGCATCAGTGCGAAGCCGTCGATGCCGAGCTTCCAGCCGATCGGGCCGAACAGATTCTCGTGCGCCTCGACGAACTGCCATTGCGGCCCGCCGATATCGAACTGAGCCCAGAGGCAGATGCCGAGCACCAGGTCGACCAGGGTCGCGATCAGCGCGACCCAGCGCGCCGTGTTCGCGCTGACGAACAGGCAGGCGACCGCGGCGATCGCGGGAATCGCCAGCATGACGGAGAGGATCGGAAAGCCGGTCATTGTGCGATCGCCCAGGTAACGGCGGCAGTCAGGCCGATCAGCATGACGAAGGCATAGGTGTACACATATCCAGTCTGGACCTTGCCGGCGACCCGCGAACCGAGCGCGACGACCCAGGCCGAGCCGTTGGGCCCGAAGCGGTCGATCGTCTTCTCGTCGCCGCGATGCCAGAAGAGGCGGCCAAGGGCGAAGGCGGGTCGGACGAACAGGATGTTATACAGCTCGTCGAAATACCATTTGTTGAGCAGGAAATCGTAGAGGAAGCTGAACTGGCCAGCGACCCTCTTCGGAATGTCCGGATTGCGGACATAGGCCATCCAGGCACCCCACAGGCCGAGCAGCATGGCGATCGACGCCGACAGCTTCACGCCCAACGGCACCTCGTGCATCGCGTGCATCAGATGCTCGCTGAAGGCGATGCTGCCCTTCCAATATTCCTCGCCCGCGGCCGGCTCGATGAAATAGCCGTGGAAGACGAAGCCGGCGATGACCGCGCCGATCGACAGAAGGATCAGCGGGATCAGGATCGGCAGCGGGCTCTCATGCGGATGATAGCCGGCAGTGCCGTCACCATGATCATGGCCGTGATCGTCATGGCCGTGCGCATGCGCGTGGTCGTCGTGGTGCGCGTCATGGGCATGGGCGTCATGCGCGTGATCGCCATGACCATGGCCGTGCGCGTCGTGCACGGCATGCTGGATATGCTCGGACTGAGCCCAGCGCGGCTTGCCCCAGAAGGTGAGGAACATCAGCCGCCAGGAATAGAAGCTGGTCAGCAGCGCCACGATTATGCCGACGATCGACGCACCCGACTGGCCAGCTGCCCAGGCAGCCTCGATGATCGCGTCCTTCGAGTGGAAGCCGGCGAAACCGATGGCAAGCGGATTTCCGAACACGGCCGGGATACCGACACCGGTGATCGCAAGGGTACCCGCCATCATGCCCCAAAAGGTGATCGGGATGTGTTTCCGCAGGCCGCCATAATAGCGCATGTCCTGCTCATGGTGCATCGCATGGATCACCGAGCCGGCACCGAGGAACAGCAGCGCCTTGAAGAAGGCGTGCGTAAACAGGTGGAACATCGCCGCGCCGTACGCGCCGCAGCCGGCCGCGAAGAACATGTAGCCGAGCTGCGAGCAGGTCGAATAGGCGATGACGCGCTTGATGTCGGTCTGCACCAGGCCAACGGTCGCGGCAAACAAGCAGGTCGCTGCGCCAATCGTCATGACGACGTGGAGCGCGAACGGGCTCGTCTCGAACATCGGCGACAGGCGGCAGACCATGAACACGCCGGCGGTGACCATCGTCGCGGCATGGATCAGCGCCGACACCGGGGTAGGGCCTTCCATCGCGTCGGGAAGCCAGGTGTGCAGGCCGAGCTGCGCCGACTTGCCCATCGCGCCGACGAACAGCAGCAGGCAGAGGATCGTCATCGTATCCCAGCGCTGGCCGAGGAAGCCGATGGTCGATCCGGCCATGCCGGGTGCGGCAGACAGGATGTCGGGGATCGACACGGTGCCGAACACCAGGAAAGTCCCGAAAATGCCGAGCATGAAGCCGAGATCGCCGACACGGTTGACGACGAACGCCTTGATCGCGGCGGCATTGGCGCTCGGCTTCTTGAACCAGAAACCGATCAGCAGATAGCTGGCGAGACCGACGCCTTCCCAGCCGAAGAACATCTGGACCAGGTTGTTGGCAGTCACCAGCATCAGCATGGCGAAGGTGAACAGCGACAGATAGGCGAAGAAGCGCGGCTGGTCGGGATCGTCCGACATATAGCCCCAGCTATACAGATGGACGAGCGCCGACACCGAGGTGATCACCACCAGCATGACGGCGGTGAGCGCATCGACGCGGAGTGCCCAGGCGACGTCGAGATCGCCCGAATGGATGAAGTTCAGCACATGCGTGATGCTGGGTTCGGCCCCACCGAGATACTCGATGAAGATCGGCCAGCTCAGCGCGCACGACACGAACAGCGCGCCGGTCGTGATCGACTTGGCGACGGTGTTGCCGAGCGCCCGGTTACCCAGGCCTGCGACGATCGCCGCGAGCAGCGGCAGGAAGACGATGACGAGGATCAACGAATTACCCCTTCATCCGGTTGACGTCGTCGACCGAGATCGTGCCGCGTCCGCGGAAATAGATGACCAGGATGGCAAGGCCGATCGCGGCCTCGCCTGCGGCGACGGTCAGCACGAACATCGCGAACACCTGCCCGACCAGATCGTGGAGATAGGCCGAGAAAGCGACGAGGTTCAGGTTCACCGCCAGCAGGATGAGCTCGACCGCCATCAGCATGACGATGAGGTTCTTGCGATTGACGACGATGCCGAGCACGCCGAGCGCGAACAGGATCGCCGCGACGACGAGATAATGCGTGAGGCCGATCACAGCTCGATCCCCTGCCCTACGCCAGGCTGCGTGTTGCGGGTCGCATCCTGCGGCCGACGCGAAATCTGGCGGTTGATGTTCTGCGGGCGGGTGCCGCCACGCTCGCGGTGGGTCAGCACGATCGCGCCGATCATGGCGACCAGCAGGACGAGCCCGGCACCTTCGAAGATGAACAGGTAGCGGGTGTAGAGCAGGTTGCCGATCGCGACGATGTTCGGCACGTCGTCGGTAATCGGCGCGGCGCGGCGGCCAAGCTCGATCGCACCCGCGCTATAGGCGCCGACCGCGACGACGATTTCGGCGGCAAGGCCAATCGCCAGTACCAGCCCGATCGGCAGGTAGCGGGCGAAACCGCTGCGCAGTTCGGCGAAATCGATGTTGAGCATCATCACGACGAACAGGAACAGCACCGCGACCGCCCCGACATAGACGATGACGAGCAGCATCGCGATGAACTCGGCGCCCACCAGCACCATCAGCCCCGCCGCATTGAAGAAGGCGAGGATCAGCCACAGCACGGCGTGGACCGGGTTCCGCGCGGTGATGGTCAGCGCTGCCGACAGCAGCACCATCACGGCGAACAGATAAAAGGCGAGTGTCTGTATCACGGAATCAGGAGGCCCCTCGGATTCGGCTGGCGCTTAACGGTACGGTGCATCGGCGGCAAGGTTCGCGGCAATCGCACGTTCCCAGCGATCGCCATTATCGAGCAGCTTGGCCTTGTCGTAGATAAGCTCCTCGCGGGTTTCGGTGGCGAATTCGAAATTCGGCCCCTCGACCACGGCATCGACCGGGCAGGCTTCCTGGCACAGGCCGCAATAGATGCACTTGGTCATGTCGATGTCGTAGCGCGTGGTGCGGCGGCTGCCGTCCTCACGCGGCTCGGCCTCGATCGTGATCGCCTGGGCCGGGCACACCGCCTCGCACAGCTTGCACGCGATGCAGCGTTCCTCGCCGTTCGGGTAACGGCGCAGCGCATGTTCGCCGCGGAAGCGCGGGGAGATCGGGTTCTTCTCGAACGGGTAGTTGATCGTCGCCTTCGCCTTGAAGAAATACTTCAGGGTGAGCGCGTGCGCTTTGACGAATTCCCACAGAGTGTAGGATTTGATGATCTGGGCGACGTTCATGACGAAACTCCAAAACGCGTCAGCATCAGGAAGCCCGACACCAGGAACACCCAGAACAGCGAGAGCGGGAGGAATATCTTCCAGCCCAGCCGCATCAGCTGGTCATAACGGTAGCGCGGGACGGTGGCCTTCACCCAGCTGAACACGAAGAAGAAGAACAGCATCTTGGCGAACAGCCAGATGATGCCCGGGACATAATAGAGCGGCGCCCAGTCGAGCGGCGGCAGCCAGCCGCCCCAGAAAAGCGTCGCGTTCAGCGCACACATCAGGATGACGTTGGCATATTCGCCGAGCCAGAACAGCGCGAAGCTCATCGACGAATATTCGGTCTGGTAACCGGCGACGAGCTCGCTCTCCGCCTCGGTCAGGTCGAACGGCGCGCGCTGCGTCTCGGCCAGCGACGAGATGAAGAACACGATCGCCATCGGGAACAGCAGCGGGTTGAACGCGAAGCCGTTGATGAAGCCGTACAATCCCTGCTGCGCGAACACGATGGTCGACAGGTTGAAGCTGCCCGCCCACATCACGACCGAGATCAGCACGAAGCCGATCGCGACTTCGTACGACACCATCTGCGCCGCAGCGCGGATCGCCGAGTAGAAGGGATATTTCGAGTTGGACGACCAGCCAGCCAGGATGATGCCGTAGACGCCGAGCGACGAGGCAGCGAGCACATAGAGCAAGCCGACATTGATGTCCGCCAGTACGACGCCCGCCTGGAACGGGATAACCGCCCAGACGATCAACGCCACCGTGAAGGTGATGATCGGCGCGAGCAGGAACAGGCCCTTGTTCGCGCTGGTCGGGATGATGGTTTCCTGCAGGAACACCTTCAGGCCGTCGGCAAAGCTCTGCAGCAGGCCGAGCGGGCCGACCACGTTCGGGCCGCGACGCAGCGCCATCGCCGCCCAGATCTTGCGATCGGCATAGATGATCATGGCGACCGCCAGCATCAGCGGCAGCGCGATGACGAGGATGCCGACGATCGTCGCGACGAACCAAGCCCATTCGAACGGCAGGCCGACAAAGTTTTGGAAGAAGTTGGTCATGCGAAGCGCTCCGTCACCGAAGCCAGAGCCACAGGAACAGCGTTGCCAGGAGCAGCACGCAGACGATCAGACATCCGATCCGGACCGGTTTGGGCAGGAGATCGAAGAGAAGGTCGGAAATGAAGTCCCACATGCATCACTCGGCTGCCTCCGCGAACTCTTCGCCGTGGATCAGCTCGGCCGAGCAGCGCTGCATCGTCGGGGACGCGCGGCAGATGGCGTTGGTGAGATAGAAATCCTTGATCGGATAGCCGACCGGCCCCTCCCCCTTCGCGCCGAGCGCGGGGGCGTTCCAGGCGAAGCTACGCAGGCCGAGCGTGGCGAGATCGGGCGTATCGACACCCATCGCGGCGCGCAGTTCCTCGAGCGTGTCGAACGGCAGGGTCTTGCCCAGCACCGCCGACAGCGCGCGCAGGATCGTCCAGTCCTCACGGGCGTCGCCCGGTGGGAACACCGCACGCTCGCCGCGCTGGACACGGCCCTCGAGATTGACCCAGGTGCCGGACTTCTCGGCATAGCTCGCGCCCGGCAGCACGACATCGGCCGCGGCCGCGCCCTTGTCGCCGTGATGGCCGACATAGACCTTGAAGCTGTCGGCGAAGGCCGAGAAATCCAGCTCGTCGGCACCGAGGAAGAAAGTGAGCTTTGGCTTGGCCCCCACGATGTCAGCGATGCCGCCCTTCTGCGCGAGCCCAAGCATCAGGCCGCCCATGCGCGACGCCGCCATGTGCAGCACGTTGAAGCCGTTCCAGCCGTCGCGCACCAGGTTGAGCGACCCKGCGAGCTTCAGCGCGGCGCCATGACCGTTCTTGAGCGCCGCGCCGCCGACGATGACCATCGGACGCTGGGCGTTCTTGAAGGCTTCTGCCGCCGCGTCGGGCAGCTTGCCGAGCAGCGACAGATCGTTGCCGAGCCATTCGACCTTGTAGGTCAGGTCGGTTTCTTCGCCGATCGCGAAGACCTTCGCGCCCTTCTTGATCGCCTTGCGGATGCGGGTGTTCACCAGCGGCGCTTCCCAGCGCAGGTTGGTGCCGACCAGCAGGATCGCATCAGCCGTCTCGGCACCCGCGATCGTCGTGTTGAAATTGACCGCGGCGAGCGACGTCGCGTCATAGGCCATACCGGTCTGGCGGCCCTCGATCAGGGTCGAACCCATCGCGCCGAGCAGCGCCTTGGCGGCGTAGAGCGTCTCGCAATCGACCAGGTCGCCATGGATCGCGGCGACGCTGGCGCCGGCGTTCACTGCGGCGATAGCGGCGAAGGCCTCGTCCCAGCTCGCTTCGGTCAGCTTGCCGTCCTTGCGGACGAACGGACGATCGAGGCGGCGGCGGACCAGGCCGTCAACGGCGTGGCGGGTCTTGTCGCTCGCCCATTCCTCGTTGACGTCCTCGTTGATTACCGGAAGCGCGCGCAGCACCTGGCGGCCACGGCTGTCGAGGCGGATGTTGGTGCCGACCGCGTCCATCACGTCGATGGTCAGCGTCTTCTTGAGCTCCCAAGGGCGGGCCTCGAACGCATAGGGCTTCGAGGTCAGCGCGCCGACCGGGCAGAGATCGACGACATTGCCGGAAAGCTCGCTCGTCACCGCGCCTTCGAGATAGGAGGTGATCTGCATATCCTCGCCGCGGCCGATCGCACCGATCTCCTCGACGCCGGCGACTTCCTCGGCGAAGCGGATGCAGCGCGTGCACTGGATGCACCGCGTCATCACCGTCTTCACGATGGGACCCATATATTTCTCGGTCACGGCGCGCTTGTTCTCGTCATAGCGAGAATGGCCGCGGCCATAGGCCAGGCTCTGGTCCTGCAGGTCACATTCGCCGCCCTGATCGCAGATCGGGCAATCGAGCGGATGGTTGATCAGCAGGAATTCCATCACGCCCTCGCGGGCGTTCTTCACCATCGGCGTGTTGGTAAAGATTTCCTGGTTCTCGGCTGCCGGAAGAGCGCACGACGCCTGGGGCTTGGGCGGCCCCGGCTTCACCTCGACCAGGCACATGCGGCAATTGCCGGCGATCGACAGCCGCTCGTGATAACAGAAGCGCGGGATCTCCTTGCCGGCGATCTCGCACGCCTGCAGCACCGTGGCACCCGCGGGGACCTCGATCTCGATTCCGTCGACCTTGAGCTTTGGCATGCGTTTCGTACTTGCTAGCTGCGCCGGCCGGCCGCGGGGCCGTCGACAATGGCGTGATAAACTGGCTCTGCGATCATCAGGCGAAGAGTGTCGCGCTTGATGCTGATCGGCGTGCCGGCGGCGATGCAGCCCGACAGCACCGGCGTGATGCCCGAGAGCGCCTCGCGCTCCTCCGCGCTGCCCGACCTGGACCGTACCAGCCTGACGGCGCTTTCCGGCGCGGCCTTTACGACACAGGTACCGAATTCCTGGCGGCCGATCGCGACCGCGTCATAGCCCCTGCCCGCCGCCGTTCCGGCGATCGCATTGGCGTACCATACCTGCGCGCCCTGAAGCCGGGATATGTCGGCATCGCGCTTCTCCAGCGCGGCGGAAGCGGCTGCCGCCGCAAGACCGGGCCGGCCGTTGAAGAGACCCTGCGATCCCTTGTTGATCGCGAGCGCGAACTTGTCGCCGCTGCAGGCCTTGTAGATCGCCTTGAGACGCTCGGCCGCGCGAACCTCTTGGTCCGAGCCCGGCAGGGTACCGAGCAGGCTGTCCACGGCGGTGGGCTGCTGCTCCAGGACACATTCGGCCGTGGCGCGCGCTTCGCGCATCGTCGCAGCGTCGTCAGCAGCCATCGCCGGACTTACGACCAGCGGCACCAGGCACATCCCGATGAATGCAAGAACCTTCATTCCGCAGCCTCCATCATCGGCGAGAGGTCACCCCCGCGTTCCTTGATCCGGCGCTCCAGCTCCGGCCGGAAATGCTTGATCAGGCCCTGGATCGGCCATGCCGCCGCATCGCCGAGAGCGCAGATGGTGTGCCCTTCGATCTGCTTGGTGACCTGCTGCAGCGTGTCGATCTCGCTGATGTCGGCATCGCCGGTGCGCAGCCGCTCCATCACGCGCCACATCCAGCCGGTGCCCTCGCGGCACGRCGTGCACTGGCCGCAGCTCTCATGCTTGTAGAAGTAGGAGATGCGGCTGATCGCGCGGACGATGTCGGCGGACTTGTCCATGACGATGATCGCCGCGGTGCCTAGGCCGGAGCCAAGCGCCTTGAGCCCGTCGAAATCCATCGGGCAGTCCATGATCTGCGCCGCGGGAACGAGCGGCACCGAGGAGCCGCCCGGGATCACCGCGAGCAGATTATCCCACCCGCCGCGGATGCCGCCGCAATGTTCCTCGATCAGCTGGCGGAAGGGGATGCTCATCGCCTCCTCGACCACGCAGGGCTTGTTTACATGGCCCGAGATCTGGAACAGCTTGGTGCCGCGGTTATTTTCGGCGCCAATGCCGGCGAACCATTCGGGGCTGCGCCGCAGGATCGTCGGGACGACCGCGATCGATTCCACATTGTTGACCGTGGTCGGGCAGCCGTAAAGGCCCGCACCCGCCGGGAATGGCGGCTTCAGGCGCGGCTGGCCCTTCTTGCCTTCGAGGCTCTCGAGCATCGCGGTCTCTTCGCCGCAGATATAGGCCCCGGCGCCACGGTGGACGAATACGTCGAAATCATAGCCCGAACCCGAGGCATTCTTGCCGATCAGGCCCTTGTCATAGGCTTCGGCGACGGCGGCGAAGAGCACCTCCGCCTCACGGATATATTCGCCGCGGATGTAGATGTACGCGGCGCGCGCGCGCATCGCGAACCCGGCGATCAGCGCGCCTTCGATCAGCTTGTGCGGATCGTGGCGCATGATCTCGCGGTCCTTGCAGGACCCGGGCTCAGATTCGTCGGCGTTGATGACGAGGAAGTTCGGCCGCTCGGGCTTGGGCTCCTTCGGCATGAACGACCATTTGGTGCCGGTCGGAAAACCAGCCCCGCCACGGCCGCGCAGGCCCGACGCCTTGACCGCGTCGATCAGCGCGTCCTGGCCGCGCGCCATCAGCCCCTTGGTGTCGTCCCAATCGCCGCGCTTGATCGCTGCGTCGAGATTCCACGGCTGGAAACCGTAGACGTTGGTGAAGATACGATCCTTGTCGGCGAGCATCAGCGGCCCTTCCCCGTCGCGCTCTGCACCGCGAAGTAAATGACGAGGCCGATGCCGATCACGATCAGCAGGCCGAGCAGCTTGAAGGTAACCTTCAGCACGAAACCGAGCACGACGAGCCCGCCGATGATGGCGAGGAGCACGACGATGGGATTGGTACCCTTCATGCCCATTCCCCCCGATAATCGTGGTTCTCGTCGACCATTTCCTTGAGGCTGGTCGGGCCGCCCGCCGGGCAGCTGTCGCGACGGCCGGTCTGCGAGCCCGGCGTCGGCGTCTTGCCCTCGGCCAGCGCATCCAGGATCGCAGCGGTGCGATCGTAATCGAGATCCTCGAAGTTATCGTCGTTGATCTGGACCATCGGCGCATTGGCGCAGGCGCCCAGGCACTCGACCTCGGTCAGCGTGAACAGGCCGTCGGGCGTGGTCGCCCCCTTGACCAGGCCGCGATTCTTGCAGGCGGCGAGCACATCGTCCGACCCGCCGAGCATGCACGGCGTCGTGCCGCAGACCTGGACGTGATAACGGCCGACCGGTGCCATATTGAACATGGTGTAGAAGGTCGCGACCTCGTAGACGCGCATGTACGGCACGCCGATTTCGCGCGCGACATATTCGATCACCGGAACCGGCAACCAGCCCTGGGTCTTCGTCTCCGCGCCGACCTGGCGCTGGGCGAGATCAAGCAACGGCAGCGACGCCGACTGCTCGCGACCCTTGGGATAACGACCGAGGATCTCGGCCGCCTTCTTGCGGTTCTCAGCAGTCCAGATGAACGCGCCCCAGCGCGCGCGGGTCTCTGCCTCGTCGGGGATCTTGGGTGCTTCAGCCATTCTGCTTACCGCTCAATATGTCGATCGCCCTCACCGGTCGCACTCCCCGAACACGATATCCATCGCGCCGAGAATGGCGGTGGTGTCGGCGAGCATGTGGCCCTTGGCCATGAAATCCATCGCCTGGAGATGCGAGAAGGCCGTCGGACGGATCTTGCACCGGTACGGCTTGTTGCTGCCGTCCGCGACCAGATAAACGCCGAACTCGCCCTTCGGGCTCTCGGTCGCGACATAGACGTCGCCCGCGGGCACGTGGAAGCCCTCGGTGTAGAGCTTGAAGTGATGGATCAGCGCTTCCATCGAACGCTTCATCTCGGCCCGCTTGGGCGGCACGACCTTGCGGTCGAGGCTGGCGATCGGCCCTTCGGGCATCTCGTTCAGGCACTGCTTCATGATCCGCACCGACTGGCGGACCTCCTCCACGCGCACCATGAACCGGTCATAGCAATCGCCGCGCGTGCCGACCGGCACGTCGAAGTCCATCTTCGCATAGACGTCATAGGGCTGCGACTTGCGCAGATCCCAGGGGATGCCCGAGCCGCGGATCATCGGGCCGGAGAAACCCCAGCGGATCGCATCGTCACGGCTGACCGTCGCGATATCGACGTTGCGCTGCTTGAAGATGCGGTTGTCGGCGACGAGGCTGATCGCGTCCTCGAAAATGCGCGGCAGGCGATTGTCGAGCCAGTCGGCGATATCGGTCAGCAGCTTGAGCGGCGTATCCTGGTGCACGCCGCCCGGCCGGAAATAGGCCGAATGCATGCGCGCGCCGGACACGCGTTCGAAGAAGTTGAGGCAATCCTCACGAATCTCGAACAGCCACAGGTTCGGCGTCATCGCGCCGACGTCCATCACATGGCTGCCGAGGTTGAGCATGTGGTTCGAGATGCGCGTCAGCTCGGCGAAGAACACGCGGAGATATTGGGCACGGATCGGCACTTCGAGATCGAGCAGCTTCTCGATCGCGAGCACGAAGCTGTGCTCCATGCAGAGCGGCGAGCAGTAATCGAGCCGGTCGAAATAGGGCAGCGCCTGGATATAGGTCTTGTGCTCGATCAGCTTCTCGGTGCCGCGGTGGAGCAGGCCGATATGCGGATCGACACGCTCGACGATCTCCCCATCGAGCTCCATCACCAGACGCAACACGCCGTGCGCGGCCGGGTGCTGCGGACCGAAATTGATCGTGTAGTTCTGGATCGCGATGTCGCCGACCTCGGGATCGGCTACGTCCAGCTTGCCTTCGATGGCGTCGAGATGATCGGCCATTAGTTGCTATCCGGCTTCTTGCGCGTACGCGGCTTGGGCGCAGCCGGCGCGTCGTCCGCGGCGGCTGGCTTGGCCCGCGATGCACGCGGCTTCTTCACGACATCCGGCTCGACCGGCTTGGGCTCGGCATCAGGCGAGGCCTTGCCGGCACCGGTCTGCGCCGTGCTCTCGGTGGTCTTGGGCGTTGCCGCAGGGGCAGCGACTGCAGTCTTGGCAGCATCCGCCTTCTGGATCTCGTCGGCCTTGAGCGGCGTCGGCGCACCCTTGGCTTCGGGGAGCTTCGCCTTCTCGTCGCCTGGAAGGATATACTCGGCGCCTTCCCACGGGCTCATGAAGTCGAAGCTGCGGAAATCCTGGGCGAGCTGGACCGGCTCATACACCACACGCTTCGCTTCTTCCGAATAGCGCAGCTCGACATAGCCGGTCAGCGGGAAGTCCTTGCGCTGCGGATGGCCGCGGAAGCCATAGTCCGTCAGGATGCGGCGCAGATCCGCGTTGCCCGAGAAGAGCACGCCGTACATGTCGTACACTTCGCGCTCCAGCCAGCCGGCAACCGGCCAGATGCCCGTGACGGACGGCACCGGCTTTTCCTCGTCGGTCTGCACATGCACGCGGATGCGGTGATTGCGCGTCAGCGAGAGCAGGCAATAGACAACCTCGAAGCGGTCGGGCCGCTCCGGATAATCGACGCCCGCGATCTCCATCAGCTGCTGATATTCGAGACCCGGCGTATCGCGCAGGGCGACCATCGTCTCGACCAGCGACACGCGATCGACCGTCAGGGCAACCTCGCCCACGGCGTCGAGCGACGACACTAGGTTCGCGCCGAGCACCTCGCCCGCGCGATCGATGACCCCGTCATTGGCCGTGTAGGCCGGCGCCGGCGCCCTCACCGTTCGATCGTTCCGATGCGGCGGATCTTACGCTGAAGCTGCATGATGCCATACAGCAGCGCTTCCGCGGTGGGCGGGCAACCGGGAACGTAGATGTCGACCGGCACGATCCGGTCGCAGCCGCGCACGACGCTGTAGCTATAATGATAATAGCCGCCGCCATTGGCGCAGGAGCCCATCGAAATCACATATTTCGGCTCGGACATCTGGTCGTACACACGACGCAGCGCCGGGGCCATCTTATTGCAGAGCGTCCCCGCGACGATCATCACATCCGACTGACGCGGCGATGCGCGCGGCGCGGCGCCGAAGCGCTCGAGATCGTAACGCGGCATGTTCACATGGATCATCTCGACCGCGCAGCAGGCGAGACCGAAGGTCATCCACCAGAGCGAGCCGGTGCGGGCCCATTGAAACAGGTCCTCGGTCGAGGTGACGAGGAAACCCTTGTCGGTCAGCTCGCCGTTCAGGTCGTTGAAGAACGACTGGTCGGGCGGGATGATCGCGCCGCCGGAGGCGGCAGGTGTGAGTTCTACTCCCACTCGAGCGCTCCCTTCTTCCATGCGTAAACGAGGCCGAGCGCGAGTTCGGCAATGAAGCCCATCATCGCGAACCATGCCGTCCAGCCGAGCGAGAAGACGCTGACGGCCCAGGGATAGAGAAACGCCGCTTCGAGATCGAAGATGATGAACAGGATCGCGACGAGATAAAAGCGCACGTCGAACTGGCTGCGCGAATCTTCGAACGCCGGAAAACCGCACTCATATTCGGTGAGTTTTTCAGGCGTCGGCTTGTGCGCGCCGGTAAAGCGCGCGGCGATGATCGGCAGGAACACGAACGCGCTGGACAGCACGATCGCGACGCCGAGGAACAGCAGGATCGGCAGATATTGCGACAGGTCGACCAATGGGCTTCTCGCAGGTGCGAATGACTGGCGCGGCTTTAGGACGATGCCCCCTGTTGGGCAAGGCCGCGAGGACTGAGAATCACTCGCAACAACATCGTGTTACCGCGCCCAAAAAGGTTCAGCGAAGGGCGTTTGCCAGCAGCTTGTGCAGCTTGGACTGAAGCGCATCATTGGCGGCCAGGAATTCGCCACGTTCCATCATTCGGTCGCCACCGCGGAAATCGGTGACGAAGCCGCCGGCCTCACGCACCAGCAGGATACCGGCGGCAACGTCCCAGGGCTTCAGGCCCGATTCCCAGAAGCCGTCGAAACGGCCAGCCGCGACCCAGGCGAGATCGAGCGCTGCGGCGCCAAACCGTCGGATGCCCGCCACTTCGGGCGCGATCGCCCCGAAAATCCGGCTCCATTCGGCGAAATTGCCATGGCCCAGGAACGGAATGCCCGTCGCGATCAGCGCATCGGGCAGTTCGCGGCGGGCGGACACGCGCAGCCGCTGTTCCTGCATCCAGGCGCCCCTGCCCTTTTCGGCCCAGAAGCTGTCATCGGTGATCGGATTGTAGATCAGGCCGGTCGTGATCTCGCGCTTGCCATTGGCCAGCGGCTCCTCGACCGCGATCGAGACCGCGAAATGGGGAATGCCGTGGAGGAAGTTGGTGGTGCCGTCGATCGGGTCGACGATCCAGCGCGGCTTGTTGGGGTCGCCGGCGATCTCGCCGCGCTCCTCCATCAGGAAACCCCAGTCGGGCCGCGCCTTGGACAGTTCCTCGAAGATGGTCTGCTCGGCACGCTGGTCGGCCATCGACACGAAGTCGGCCGGGCCCTTGCGGCTCACCTGCAGGTGCTGGACCTCGTTGAAGTCGCGACGAATCCGCGGCGCCGCCTTGCGGGCGGCGCGATCCATGACGGTGATGAGGCCTGAATGACTAACCAATGCAATTCTCCCCCCTCCCGCACGCGGGAGGGGTCGGGGGAGGGCCTGTCATAAATCGGTGGAGGACGTGAGGCCCTGAACAGGCCCTCCCCTAGCCCCTCCCGCAAGCGGGAGGGGAACTTTAGTCAGCACGCCTTACATAGGTCTGCTCGTACACATCGACCACGATGCGGGTGCCCGCGCCGATATGCGGCGGGACCATCACGCGGACGCCGTTCTCCAGGATCGCCGGCTTGTAGCTGGACGAGGCCGTCTGGCCCTTCACCACCGCATCAGCCTCAACGATCAGCGCCTCGATCGTGTCGGGCAGCTGCACCGAGATCGGGCGCTCTTCCCAGAGCTCCATGACGACATCCATGCCGTCCTGCAGGAAGGCGGCCGCGTCGCCGAGCAGGTCGGCGGGCAGCGTGATCTGCTCATAGTTGATCTTGTCCATGAAGGTCAGCTGATCGCCTTCGCGGAACAGGAACTGGAAGTCGGTCGTCTCGAGCCGGACCTTCTCGAGCGACTCGGCCGAGCGGAAGCGGACATTGTTCTTGCGGCCGTCGATCAGATTCTTCATCTCGACCTGCATATAGGCACCGCCCTTGCCGGGCTGGGTGTGCTGGATTTTCACCGCGCGCCAGATGCCGCCTTCATATTCGAGGATGTTGCCGGGACGAATCTCGACCGCGTTGATCTTCATGGGGATGCCTGTGATGGAAAGAGCGAAGGCGCGGCCTTTAGCGCCGGGACGCCTTTCCGGCAAGGTAGGGGTAAGGGTTCACGTCCTGCGCCTGGTACCAATGCTGTTCGGGCGCGGTGCGGCCGAGGCCGAAATGCAGGTGGAAATTGCCCACCCCGGCATTGCCGGTATCGCCGACATAGCCGATCGGGTCGCCGGCCTTCACCACCAGCCCTTCCCGGACGCCCGGCGCGTAGCCCGAGAGATGGGCATAATAATAAACCCAGAGCCGGTCGGGCGAACGGACATAGAGCGTCGTACCGCCAGCCGCGCTCTGGAACAGTTTTTCGACCGTGCCTGGCGCTGCCGCCGTGACCAGAGTGCCGCCGGGTGCCATGATATCGGTGCCGTGATGCTGGCGCGCACCGCCCTCGCGCGGATCCTCCCAGCTATCGGCGATGGCATCTCGCGCTACGCCGGTTACGGGAACGGCAAGAGGGCCGCCAGTATCGACAACAGCCCGATCCGGTATCGACGTCGCGGTCGCGACGCGCGCCGCCGGCTCCTTCGCGTCGGGCAAGGTCTGCGCAAGCAACACAAGCGCGATGGCGACACCCATCAGGATCAGGAGGCCCCAGCCGAGCTTCCTCACGGCATCATTCCTGAAAGATCGCCGGCGTGCCGGGCTTCACCATCAGTGACAGCCGCGCCGCATCCCAATTGCTCAGCCTGATGCAGCCGTGGCTTTCCGCGCGGCCGACCGTGCTCGGTTCGGGCGTGCCGTGAATACCGTAATGCGGTTTCGACAGATCGAGCCAGATGACGCCCACGGGGCCATTCGGACCGGGCGGCAGTTTCGCCGCCTTGGCATTGTCCTTCGCATCCCAGAACAGGTCGGGATTGTAATGAAAGGGCGGGTTGTACGACGCGCCCTGGATCTTCCAGATGCCGATCGGCAGCGGATCATGCGTGCTGCCCATCGTCGCCTGGAACTGCGCGACAAGCTTCCCGTCCTTGTCGAGCACACGCAGCACCTCGTCCGACTTGTCGACCACGATCTTCGTGCCCTCCGGCTGGTCGGCCGAGACGTTCAGGTCGCTCAGCGTCTTGCGCCAGTCGGCCGGCAGCTTCGCGTCATAGGCGCGCGACAGCGGCAACGCGTTGGGAAAGGTCACCTTCGTACCCGGCACCAGCCGGGTCTGCGGGCTGTTGAGCGCAAGCAGCACCGCGGGCGTGGTGTGGAACATCTCCGCCAGCTTCTCCATCGGCGATCGGTAACCGAGCGCCGGAAGCTTCGCCTGTTGCTGCGGGTCCTTGGGCAGCGGGTTGGTATAGGGCCCGGCGAGCGTTTCCGCCGTCAGCACGAGAGTCCTGGTCGGCCGCCATGCGCGATAGGGATGGAGGGCGGACAGGGTCACCGGGTCGATCTCTCCCGTGACCTTCAGCTTGCGCGATTCCTGGAAGCCTTTCAGCGCAGCCGTGAGCGACTTGCCGGGACGCCCGTCGAGCATGCCAGGCGAAAATCCCAAATGATCGAGAATCACCTGCACATGCAGAATAGAACGATCGATCTGTTGAGCCTCTTTAAGCTTTGTTCCAGGATCAGCAGCGACAACGGGGCCAACTGAGGCAAAAGCGAGACAAGCCGCAGCGACCGTTATTTTTCTCATAATATCACAACCCTAGATTAGATCCATGCATTCAACGATGGACAGCCGGCTTGTTTCCGGCCCGGAACAAACCGACGGCCCGATCCTTTCCCGACGCGCGCTGATCGGTGGCGTCATGGCGGCCACCGCCGCTCTGGCATTCCCCTTTCCCGCCATGGCGGCAGGCGCTGAACTGCGGCTCGCGATCCGCAACGTGCACAACAACGAAAGCGTGGACGCGGTCTTTGCCCGAGGCGGCACATTCGTGGCCGACGGTCTCGCCGAGCTGAACCATGGCCTGCGCGACTGGCGCACCGGCAAGGCCTTCCCGATGGATCGCAGGCTCCTCGCGCTTCTCGTGCAGCTGCGCGAGAAGCTTGAGGTGAGCGGCAGCCGCAAGATCGACCTGATTTCCGGCTATCGCTCGCCCGAGACAAACGCTTCGTTGCGCAGCCGCGGGGGCGAGCATACCGGCGTCGCCAGCCAGAGCCAGCATATGCTCGGCAAGGCGACCGATATCATGATCCCGGGCGTGTCGCTTGACCGGTTGCGGGGTGCTGCCATGGCGCTTGGCGGCGGCGGTGTCGGCTATTATCCGCGCGACGGCTTCGTCCATGTCGATACCGGACCGGTGCGCCGCTGGCAGCAGACGTAAGAGGGCGCCTCAATCCATGACCGACGCGGCACCGCGATAGCCGCCCTTCCCGGCACTTCCGCCGATTCAAATCGAGCCAGGTTCACGGCACGATGAGACAAGGCAGGGGCCCTGCTCTTTCTTGTATCTGGACATCCTCGTCGCGGCTTGATTGTCTGCGATGAGCGTCGGGGAGGGTGGCCGCCCTCCCCGGCGCGGCGGCGATGTCGCCCGTTCTTTCTCTGGCTGAACAGCCGTCACTGAGCCAGGGACCATCGCCGTTGTCACGCACGACCGAACAGTCGGTTGATTTCCCAATCGCACAGACAAGACAGGTTACCGTGATGCAGATCATTTGTGGAGTGGATGTTTCCAAGGCCC
>NZ_JBFUHB010000037.1:0-35078 GCF_056402595.1 Sphingomonas sp. P3_C6 | reverse complement strand
ATCGTGCCCCTGCCACGATCGACCCGACGCTCCGTTCCGGGGAGGAACTCCAGGAGATCACCCTCACCGCCCATGTCTCCAAGGGCACCTATATCCGCAGCCTCGCGCGCGACATCGCGAAAGCCCTCGGAACCGTCGGCCACGTCACCATGCTCAGGCGCGTGAAGGCCGGCCCGTTCACCCTCGCGGACTCGATATCGCTGGACAAACTGGACGAACTCGGCCATGGGCGCGCCCTTGAAGAAAAACTCCTGCCATTGAGGGCGGGGCTGGACGACATCCCGGCTCTATCCCTCACCCCCGATCAGGCAGGGCTGCTCCGACAGGGGCGGGTGTTGATCGGGATCGCCGCAGACGATGGCCTTCACTTCGCGATATCGGACGATGTTCCGGTCGCTCTGGTGGAAGTTCTGGACCGCGAGGTCCGCGTCGTTCGCGGTTTCAACCTCTAAGCGAAAGGATCACGATGTCGATCACTCAGGAGCGCAAGGAAGCGCTCGTCAAGGACCATGCCCGCGCCGAAGGCGATACGGGTTCCCCCGAAGTCCAGGTCGCGATCCTCACGGAGCGTATCCGCAACCTGACCGAGCACTTCAAGGACCACAAGAAGGACAATCATTCACGCCGCGGGCTGCTGATGATGGTCAACAAGCGTCGGTCGCTGCTCGACTATCTCCGTCACAAGGACGGTCAGCGGTACACCGATCTCATCGCGAAGCTTGGTCTTCGCAAGTAAGAAACCGGCGCCCTCGGGCGCCGTTTTCGTATTCAGATAACCCCGCGACGCGGGGCCGCCAGCTCATCAACGAGACTGGACCCCGATCAAGGGGACATAAGGACAGGACGCAATTCGGCTGATTGTCCGGAGGCCGTGAAAGACCTCGAACCGCGCGGGCCGGTCAAGCCCGCACATAGGCCCCGGCCCGCATTTGGCGGCCGGAGTTGAAGGAAACAAAATGTTCGATACCAAAACCGTAAGCATCCAGTGGGGCGGCAAGACCCTCACGCTGGAAACGGGCCGCGTTGCCCGCCAGGCCAATGGCGCCGTCATTGCGACGCTTGGCGAAACCGTCGTGTTGTGCGCGGTCACCGCTGCACGCTCCGTCAAGGAAGGGCAGGATTTCTTCCCGCTCACCGTCCATTACCAGGAAAAATTCTCGGCTTCGGGCCGCATCCCCGGCGGCTTCTTCAAGCGTGAGCGCGGCGCCACCGAAAAGGAGACGCTGACCAGCCGCCTGATCGATCGCCCGATCCGCCCGCTGTTCCCGGAAGGCTTCTACAACGAGATCAACGTCATCGCCCAGGTACTGAGCTATGACGGCGAGAACGAGCCGGACATCCTCGCGATGGTCGCCGCGTCCGCCGCCCTCACCATCTCCGGCGTGCCGTTCATGGGCCCGATCGGCGCAGCACGCGTCGGTTATATCGACGGCGAGTATATCCTGAACCCGACCCTCGAGCAGAGCAAGGAAGGCGATCTCGATCTCGTCGTCGCCGCCACCGGCGATGCCGTGATGATGGTCGAATCCGAAGCCAAGGAACTGTCGGAAGACGTGATGCTCGGCGCCGTGCAGTTCGCCCACAAGGCCTGCCGCGAAGCCGTCAACGCGATCATCGACCTGGCCGAGCAGGCCGCCAAGGAGCCGTGGGAAATGGCCGCTCAGGCCGACCTGTCGGCTGCCAAGGACAAGCTCAAGAAGCTGATCGGCAAGGACATCGCCGCCGCCTATAAGGTGACCGACAAGTCCAAGCGTTCGGACCTGCTCAACGAAGCGCGCGCCAAGGGCAAGGCTGCCTTTGCCGACGCGGCGCCGCAGGACCAGATGGCTGCCGGCAAGCTGATGAAGAAGCTGGAAGCAGAGATCGTTCGCGGCGCCATCCTGAAGGACGGCAAGCGCATCGACGGCCGCACCACCACCCAGATCCGCCCGATCGAGGCGATGGTGCACTTCCTCCCGCGCACGCATGGCTCGGCCCTGTTCACGCGCGGCGAGACCCAGTCGATCTGCACCACCACGCTCGGCACGCGCGACGCCGAGCAGATGATCGACGGCCTGACCGGCCTGTCCTACGAGCACTTCATGCTTCACTATAACTTCCCGCCCTATTCGGTCGGTGAAGTCGGCCGCTTCGGTGCCCCGGGCCGTCGTGAAGTCGGCCATGGCAAGCTCGCCTGGCGCGCGCTGCACCCGGTGCTGCCGTCGAAGGAAGAGTTCCCCTACACGATCCGCGTCCTCTCCGACATCACCGAGTCGAACGGCTCGTCGTCGATGGCGACGGTGTGCGGCGGTTCGCTGAGCATGATGGACGCTGGCGTGCCGCTGAAGCGCCCGGTCTCGGGCATCGCGATGGGCCTGATCCTCGAGGGCAAGGACTTTGCCGTCCTGTCCGACATCCTGGGCGACGAGGATCACCTCGGCGACATGGACTTCAAGGTAGCTGGTACGTCCGAGGGCATCACCACGATGCAGATGGACATCAAGATCGCCGGCATCACCGAAGAGATCATGCGCGTCGCGCTGAGCCAGGCCAAGGAAGGCCGCGCGCACATCCTGGGCGAGATGGCCAAGGCGCTCGACCACACCCGTGAGGAGCTGTCGGCCCACGCACCGCGCATCGAGACGATCACGATCGACAAGTCGAAGATTCGTGACGTCATCGGCACCGGCGGCAAGGTGATCCGCGAGATCGTCGCCACCACCGGCGCCAAGGTCGACATCGACGACGAGGGCGTGATCAAGGTCAGCTCGTCGGATTCGGCGCAGATCGATGCAGCGATCGCCTGGATCAAGGGCATCGTGGAGGAAGCCGAAGTCGGCAAGATCTATGACGGCAAGGTCGTCAACCTGGTCGATTTCGGTGCGTTCGTGAACTTCATGGGCGGCAAGGACGGTCTCGTCCATGTGTCCGAGATCAAGAACGAGCGCGTCGAGAAGGTCGCCGACGTCCTGAGCGAAGGCCAGGCCGTGAAGGTCAAGGTCCTCGAGATCGATCCGCGCGGCAAGGTTCGCCTGTCGATGCGCGTCGTCGACCAGGAAACCGGTGCCGAGCTGGAGGACACCCGTCCTGCCCGTGAGCCCCGCGAAGGCGGCGACCGTGGCGATCGTGGTCCGCGCGGTCCTCGCCGTGACGGCGATGGCGGCCGTGGCCCGCGTGGCGATGGCGGCGGTCGTGGTGATCGTGGCCCGCGCCGCGACGGCGACGGTGGCCGTGGTCCGCGTCGCGATGGCGGCGGTGATCGCGCGCCCCGCGGCGAGCGTTCGGGCGGCGGCAACGACGACGGCCCAGCGCCCGAGTTCGCACCCGCCTTCCTGACCGGCGACCGCGACTAAGCGATCCGGTCCGACAAGGACAAAAGAAGAGGGGCTCGGGAAACCGGGCCCCTTTTTTCATATGGCCGCCCCTTCGATGACCGCGCCCCCCTGATCGGCAACCGCCGATTAACCAAACCATATTACCGGCCTTGTCCGACGACGGAGAATGGCAATGGCAGGATCGCGATGACGCGCATGGCAGCGCCACCCGCCTCCTCCCCGGCGGCTTCACCGGCCGGGCCTGTCCGGGATCGAGCCCCATGGAGGCTGATGCCGGTCCTTGCCGGCGCCATCATCCTGCGGCTGCTCTGGCTGCACGGCGCCACCGGCCTTTTTGCGCTTGGCGACCAGGAGGCAGGCGAAGCGACCCGCGTCGCCATCAGCCTAGCGCTCGGCCATGGCTTCGCCGGTGCCTTTCCCGGCATGGGGCCGACCGCCCACCTGCTGCCCTTTCCGCCCATGGTGGCCGGCGCCCTGCTCCGGATATTCGGTACCGGCACCCCCATGGCGGCGCTTGCCGTGACCGCCTGGGCATTGCTGCAGACCTGCGCGCTGTACCTGCTGCTTGCACGGCTCTTCAGGGAGCTCGACATGGATCATGTCGCGCTTCGTGTGGCGGTCACGATCCTGTGCCTCGTGCCGGTCTTCGCCCCTGAAGAGACGGTCAGCTTCCGATATTGGGAAGGCGCGCTGGCCGGCTGTTGCGGCGCCCTCAGCCTGATTCATCTCCTGAAGCTGCGGCGGCGCACGGCCATCGGCACCGGCCAGCTCGCCTGGGCGGCAGCCATTACCTCCTTCAGCTTCTTCATCAGCCCACCGATCGGCGTGGCCGCCGGCACCTGCTGGGCCATCTTCGCGATCCGGCGGCTCTCCATGATCCAGCTGGCCGGCTTCGCGCTGCTGACGCTCGCCGCCTTCGCCGCCTGGATGGTGCCATGGACCGTGCGCAACGCCGGGGCCCTGGGCGAACCAATCCCCATCCGGAGCAATTTCGGCCTCGAGCTCGCCATCGGCAATCATGAGCAGGCGCTGTCGGGCGGCGATCCGGCCGCCGTCTTCAGGGCACGCCTGCAGGCGATCCATCCCTATCACGGGCGCGAAGCCAATCTGCGCGCACGCACGGTAGGGGAGGTCGCCTATGCGCGGATAATGGGCGATGGCGCGAAGAAATGGATCCGGGACAATCCAGCCAAATTCCTCCGGCTCTGCGCCGACCATTATCTCGAATTCTTCTTCCCCAGGCCGTGGCAATTCAAGGGCAGCCAGAACGACCGATTCCCCGGCATCAGATCATTCCTGATCTCGTTCGTGAATGCGCTGGGCATCCTCGGCCTTGCCCTGAACGTCATGCGAAAGCGGCGCGGCTATCATTATCTCGCGGTCTATATAGCCCTGATCGCCCTGCCTTATGTACTGGTCCAGCCGATCCCGAGATATACGTATCTCGTCTACGGCCTGCTTTGCTTCCTCGCGGTCGACCTGATCCGGGAGATGGCCAGGTATCTCCCGATCCGCCAACCCCGCACCGTTCCGAACGCCGTCTCCCGATAGCGCAGGCCACTCCCCCTCTTGAAGGGGACTGACGGAGTCAGGCTTCCAAAGGCGGCACCGGCCGCGGCCGACGATCGGGCCCGACCGCGACGAAGGAGAACACGGCCTGAGTCACCTTGCGCAAATCCTCGCCATGCCGATCGCGCGCCCAGGCCTCGACCTCGACCCGCATCGAGGTCCGCCCGACCTCGGCCAGCCGGGCGAACACCGACACCTCGTCCCCGACAAAGACCGGGCGGTGGAAGGTGATCCCCTCCACCGCGACGGTCACCGCCCGGCCCCGCGCGTGGCGCGACGCGACCGAACCGGCGGCCAGGTCCATCTGACCCATCAGCCAGCCGCCGAAGATGTCGCCATAGGCGTTGGCGTCGGCTGGCAGCGCGGTCACGCGGATGGCCGGCTGCGTATCGGGCATGGTCCGATGCGAATGGTCAGGCTGCGTCATAGGCATTGCGTACCCGCATCCGTTGCGCCGCCGCAACCATGGCGATCAATGCCGGGCGAACCTCCTCCCATTTTCTTGTCTTCAGCCCGCAATCGGGGTTCACCCAGAGCTGTCCGGCCGGCAGGCGCCTGCCGGCGAGCGTCAGCAGCTCAGTCATCTCCGCTTCTGCAGGGATGCGCGGCGCGTGGATGTCGTACACGCCCGGCCCGATCTCGTTGGGATAGGCATAATCGGCAAAGGCATCGAGCAACTCCATCTGCGACCGGGCGGTCTCGATCGAGATGACGTCGGCGTCCATCGCGCCGATCGACGGCAGGATGTCGTTGAATTCCGAATAGCACATATGGGTGTGGATCTGGGTGTCGTCGCGCACGCCCGATGCGGTCAGCCGGAAGCATTCGACCGCCCAGTCGAGATAGGCCTGCCAGTCGGCCCGGCGCAGCGGCAGCCCCTCCCGCAACGCCGCCTCGTCGATCTGGATCACTGCGGCACCGGCCGCCTCCAGATCCATCACCTCGTCGCGGATCGCCAGCGCGATCTCGCGGCAGCTACGCTCACGCGGCTGGTCGTCGCGCACGAACGACCAGTTCAGAATCGTAACCGGGCCGGTCAACATGCCCTTCATCGGCTTATCCGTCAGCGACTGGGCGTAGCGCCACCACTCGACCGTCATCGGCCGGGGCCGGGCGACATCGCCGTACAGGATCGGCGGCCGCACGCAGCGCGATCCATAGCTCTGCACCCAGGCGCTCCGGGTGAAGGCGAAGCCCGACAGCTGCTCGCCGAAATATTGCACCATGTCGTTGCGCTCGAACTCACCATGCACCAGCACGTCGAGGCCGATCTTCTCCTGCCACGCGACCGTCGCCGCCGTCTCGATGCGCAGGAACTGCTCATAGGCGGCATCGTCGATTTCGCCCCTGATATGCGCGGCCCGCGCCTTGCGCACCTCCTGCGTCTGCGGGAAGGAGCCGATCGTCGTGGTCGGGAAACTCGGCAGGCCGAGCCGCGCCTGCTGCGCCGTCCGGCGATCGGCAAAGGGCGATGCCCGGTTCGTCATGCCGGCGTCGACCGCCGCCAGCCGCGTCGCGACCTCGGGGTTATGGATCAGCGGCGACGCCTTGCGCGATTCAACCGCGGCGCGCGCTGCCGCCAGCGGCTCGGCGACCGACTCGGCCCCCTCGTTCAGCGCCTGAGCCAATACCGCCAGTTCGCCGATCTTCTGCACTGCAAAGGCGAGCCATTGCTTCACCTCGGGGTCGAGCGCCGTCTCGATGCCGAGATCGACCGGTACGTGCAGCAGCGAACAGGACGGTGCGAGGATCACGTCACGTTCCGCCGCAATTGGCGCGATACGCTCGATCAGCGCATCGAGATCGGCCCGCCAGATATTACGGCCGTCGATCACGCCGAGCGACAATAGCAGGTCAGGCCGGGCACGCTGCCACACCGCATCGAGCTGTTCCGGCGCACGCACCAGATCCACGTGCAGCCCGTGGACCGGCAAGTCGGTCGCCAGCGCCAGATTATCGCCGAGCGCGCCGAAATAGGTTGCCAGCATCACCTTCGGCCCGTTCACCGACAGGCGCTTGTACGCCTGCTTCAGCGCGGCGCGCTGACCGTCGTCGAGGTCGAGCACCAGGCACGGCTCGTCGATCTGCACCCAGTCGCCCCCGGCGCGGGCGAGCTGCGCCAGCACTTCTTCATAAACGGGCAGCACCGCGTCGAGCAGCGACAGCGGCGCCGCATCCTTGCCCTTGGCGAGCGTCAGCCAGGTCACCGGCCCGAGCAGCACCGGGCGCGTGTGGTATCCAAGCGCCTTGGCTTCGAGGAATTCGTCTACCAGCTTGCTCGACGACAGCGCGAAGCGCTGCCCCGCGCTCAGTTCCGGCACCATGTAATGATAATTGGTGTCGAACCATTTGGTCATTTCCTGCGCGGTGCTGTCGACCGCATGGGTGCAGCCCTCATGGCCTTTCGCACCCTGTGCGCCGCGAGCCATCGCGAAATAGGTGTCGAGGCCGACCTTGCCGCCGCTCCAGCCATAGCGCGCAGGCACCGCGCCAAGCATCGCCGAGATGTCGAGCACATGGTCGTAGAGCGAGAAGTCGCCGCTCGGGATGACGTCCGCGCCGAGCGCGCTTTGCCGCGCCCAGGCGGCGGCACGCAGGCCCTGTGCGGCAAGCGTCAGGTCATCGGCGCCGGACTTGCCCGACCAGAAGCTTTCGAGCGCGACCTTCAGTTCGCGGCGCGGGCCGATGCGGGGGAAACCCAGAGTGGCAACAGAGATGGTCATCGTCTTGGCCTTGCGTTGGGCCAGGTGACGGCCGGACGCGCGGCAACGGGCCGACGCCCTCATGGCAAGCCAGGGCGCGGTGGTGCACGCGGCCTGACCGGACACCCCGCCGGAGGACGTTATCTGACGAGGCAGGTCTCCTGACTCGCGGGTCGATGCGCCGGTCCGGCCTTCCCGGTCCCTTGCCTGGACCAGTGACACGAATTGGACCGCCGCTCACCGCTCACAGTTGCGGGGGCAGCGCCGGAATGGACTCGCCCCCTCACGGGTGCGCGCCGTCACCGGCTTCCCGTCTTAGCTCCGCCCGGAAACCCGGACGAAGAACCTCGACAGTCATGAGGATAGCCATCAAGAGCGCTGCGTCAAGTTACATATAAAGATTTCTTTATATCTTTATATGATGCTCTAACAACGAATGGGCCCGATAGGGGTGACAAAAGTCTCCAACAAAAAAAAGCACGGATTCGCGGCGTTTCCGCTCGTGGAGTTCCAACAGAGGCAGCAGAATCCACCGGGACTTTTGTCACAGACATACGCCACCAACCGTCACCCCGGACTCGTTCCGGGGTCCATCGAGCCGCAAGCGCACCGCCAAAGCTCTGGCGTCTTACCCAGCCGCGGAATGGATGACGGAACGAGTCCGGCATGACGGGGTGTGGATGGGAAGGCCGACAGCCCCCTCAGTGGTGCATGCCTTCCATCGGCTTGGCGCCCTCGGCCGCGTGGAGGCCGGTCTCGCCCTGCCCCAGCACCACCGCGACATTCTGCATCATGCCCTGATCCTCATGGTCGAGGATATGGCAGTGGATCACGAACTCGCCGATATAGCGCTGGTACCGCGTCCGCACCCTGACCGTGTAGAAGCCCTTCGGAACGGTCGGCGCCAGGCCCTTGATCCAGAGCGTGTCCTTCCACACCCCCTTCAGCCCGGCATATTGCGGATCGATCTTGCCGCCGTCCGCATCGTCGATCGATCCGGGCGCGCTGACGTCCTTGCCGCTCGGGTCGGTGATCGAGACGATCTGGAACGGATTGACGTGGATGTGGAACGGATGGCTGCCGAGATGCGACTGCATCACCCATTCCTCCGCCGTGCCGAGCACCAGCTTGCGATCGATCCGGTTCGGATCATAGGCCTCCGTATCCTCGGTCTTCAGCGTGTTCCCGACCTCGAACTTGGTGTTGTTCTTGTCGCTGGTGTCGATGAAGAAGGTCAGCTCCTGCGGCGGCCGGCCTTTCGTCTCGCTCTCCTCGATGTCGGGATGCGGCGTGAACTGGGTGAATTTCAGACCGGCCTTCAGGTCGGCGACGACCGCCGGCTGGACGGCGGGCGGCATGGCGGCCTGGGCGCGCGCGACCAGCGCGTCGGTCACATAGGCAGTGATATCGGGCACCGCCGTGCCGGCCTCGACCCTCACCGTCCCCATCAGCTGCGGGCCCGGCGTATCGCCGTTGACCGATCCTGCACCCGGCGAGGACGCGTCGATCACGCAATAATCGCCTGCCTCGGGGAAGACGACCAGGGCGTCGAAGCGATAGCCCGGCTGGAAGGTCGCGAGTTTGGTCGCCTGCGCCGCACCCATGGTGAGCCCGTCAGCCGCAACCAGATGATAAGGGACCGCCGCGCCAGTGCAGCTCTGCGCGATGAACTTCTTCTCGGCTGCCTCGCTCAGCGTGGCGGCAAGCTGCGCCTTGGGCTTCATCTTCACCAGGGTCAGGCTGATCGTGTCGTGCACCCCGGCATGGATCATGCGCCAGCGCTCGATCTGGCCCTGCTTCGCATGGAAGCTGGGCAGCACCACGCCGTTGATCGAGGTGTAGCGGCCCGTCTTGCCCCATTTGCCGCCGCCGAACAGATCATAAGCCTCGATCTTGCCGACATCGCCGGTATCGCAGCGATAGGTGCCGTCCGCGTTCAGCTTGATCGGGCCGGGTTTCCCGTTCTTGTCGGGCTCGCGGCAGGCATATTGGATCTGCTGCATCACCATCACCCGCTCGGGCATGCCCTTCACCAGCGTGTCGATATCGCCATGCGCCGTCGCCGTGGGGAGGCGGTCGCCGCGGACGATCAGCGCGCCCGCCATGCCGCTCGACACCTGAAGCGCGGTCGAGCCGTGGCGGTGGGTATGGTACCAGAAGGTCCCCGACGGATGGTCGCCCGGGATGTTGTATTCATACTGGAAGCTGACGCCGGGGTTGATCGACAGCAGCACATTGTCGCCATTGCCCGACGGATTCACCCACAGGCCGTGCGTGTGGAGATTGGTGCCGTTGAAGCAATGCGGCTTGTTGGGCATGTGCCCGGTCATCGGCCCGCAGCTCGGATCGGCCGGCAGCTTGTTGTTGAGATTGACCCGGATCGTGTCGCCCGGCTTCACCTCGATCGTCGGCGAGACATAGGGCGTGGTCGGGCTGACGTCGGTGCCGTTATAGCTGCGCAGGCGGACCTTGTCATAAAGCCCGGTCGCCGGGTTGAAGATCTGCCCGTCGGTATAGACCACGTCGAGGTCGAGCACGCTTTCATGCCCCGCCACGCCGGGCGCGGTCGGCACCGCCGCCAGCACCAGCTTTTCGGCCACCGGCACGCCCTGCGCCTCGGGCGCGAGCAGGCGCGGATTGCCCAGCTCGCGCTCGGCCGTCTGTGCGGCGAGCGGTGTCGAGAAGGCAGCAAGCCCAATGGACGCCAAGAGAGAGGCACGCACGCGTGTGCTCGCCCGGAAACATGTCATGATCCGACCCCCGATTGTCTGAAACGCTGTAATAGGGCCAATCTGCGCCGCATCGGCCGCAAGGTCGAGCAGGGACGAACCCACTTCCGGTTCAATCTCGGCCGGATCGGAGCAAAGCCGCTACCCGGCAGCACCCTCCAGGTCGCGCAGATCTCCGCCGCGAGTCTCGCGTCCGAACCAGGCGACCAGCCCGAGCGCCACCATTGCCGGCGCCATGATGATCGCCGCGGCCAGCCCCATGGACGGGATCATCGCTGCGATGCTCAGCCCCTGTGCGAACAGCCCGCCCGCCTTGGTGCACGCGGCGACCCAGCCGGTCGCCCTGCCCCGCACGCGCAACGGGAAGCTCTCGGCGGTATAGGGCAGCAGGATGGCGAGGATGCCGTTCGATCCGACGATCAGCAGCGCGACCGGCAGCACAGGGCTGCCCGTCCCGGCCAGTTCGAGCCGCAGCACGCCGAGCAGGCCCGCCAGGGTCACCCCGATCATCGTGACGAGCGACCATTTGGTGCTCCACCGGCTGTACATCAGCGCGGCGACGAACACGGTCGGAAAGGCGATCAGCGAGCTTTCCGCCAGCAGCCGGCTCGACACGGCGACCGAATAGCCCTTGGCGACCAGATCGGTCGGCAGCCACAGCAGCAGGCCGAAATTGATCAGGCCCCAGGTCAGCGCCGCGACGGTGAGCGCGGCCAGCTTGCCGATCATTCGCCTGCCCGTCAGCGGCCCGTGACTCACCCCGCTCGCCACCGGCGCCGGCCCGCGCCGCACGGTCGCGCCGAAGCGCCGCATCACCGCCTCCGCCTCCACCGTCCGGCCCCGCGACAGCAGGAACTTGGCCGATTCAGGGATCAGCGCGCCGAGCAGGATCAGGCTGAGGCCGGTCGGTAGATTGGCCAGCCAAAGAATGCGCCAGCCGAAGATCGGCTGAAGCACCGCCGAAAGCCCACTCGCCGCGAAATAGCCGCCAACCGCGCCGAGCCCGCCGACCAGCACCAGGCTCCAGCCGCGATGCCGGTTGGGCATCATCTCGGCGAGCAGCGCATAGGTCACCGGCAACATGCCGCCCGCCGCCGCGCCCATCATGAAGCACATGCCGATATTCCAGGCGAGCGAGGGCATCGCCCCGCAGATCGAGGTGCCGACGAACATCACCGCCGACAGCAGGATCGACGCCTTGCGCCCATAGATGTCGGCGATCACGCCCCACACGACCGATCCCACGACCGTGCCCATCAGCGCGAAGAACGGCACCAGCGACACGGTCGATCGCGGCACGCCATATTCGCCGATCATGCCGGGCACGGTGAAGCCGAGCGAGGCCGGCTTCATCACATCGATGACCAGCGCGACGACCAGCACGATCATCAGACGCCAATGTGCCCAGCCGAGCACCGCGTCCTCGGGCGCGGCAACGGTGATCTCCTCCGCCGCGGCGCGCTGTGCCGCAAGGTTGCGCGGCAACAGGCCGTACGCAGCGACGATCACGCCGGCGACGATCAGGAACATGCCGAAGATCATGCCCGAATCCATCGGCATGCCGGCCATGCGATAGCCCATACCCCGCGCCATCAGAAACATCGGCAAATGGAGCAGCACCCCGCCCGTGACCATGACGCAGCCGAGCATGAACGCCCAGAGCGCCTGGCGATCGGATAGGCTGCTTGCGCGTCCGGACATGCTATCCCCTTTACGCCGCCGTTCTCGGCGCTTCCCCGGGGACCGGGATAGCGTCGTCAGTCGCTGCTGGCCATGCCCGGAGGCAGCAGGTCAGCCGCCGTCGCGCACCCGCTCATGATGGCGGATCACTTCGTCGATGATGAAGCGCAGGAACTTCTCGGAGAAATCGGGGTCGAGATCGGCCTGCTTGGCCAGTCCGCGCAGCCGGGCGATCTGCGCCTCTTCACGGCCCGGATCGGCCGGGGGCAGCCCGGATACCGCCTTGTAGCGGCCGACCGCCTGAGTCACCTTGAACCGCTCGGCCAGGAGGAAGACGAGCGCCGCGTCGATATTGTCGATGCTCTGGCGATAGCCGCTGAGCGTTTCGTCGGTCACAAGGCCATCCTCACCAGTTCGCCGCGCCTTTTGCTGATGCGCCGCGCCCCGCGCAACCCCGAAAGGCCGGATTCGGGCGTGCTAAGGCTTGCCTTTACCCGGTCATGCGGCCACATCGCTCGCACCATGAGCGCCACGATCCACCGCCTCGACACTCAGCGCCAGCCGTCGCTCGAACCGATGGTGCAACTGGTCGCCGGCGACCTCAACCTCGTCAACGCGGTGATCCTGTCGCGCATGCAGTCGGATATCCCGCTGATCCCGGAACTGGCGGGCCATCTGATCGCCGGCGGCGGCAAGCGCATGCGCCCGATGCTGACGCTCGCGAGTGCCCGGCTGCTCGGCTATACCGGCGCGCGGCACCACCGCCTGGCGGCAGCGGTCGAGTTCATCCATACCGCCACACTGCTGCACGACGATGTGGTCGACGGGTCCGACCTGCGCCGGGGCAAGCGCACTGCCAACCTCATCTGGGGCAATCCGGCCAGCGTGCTGGTCGGTGATTTCCTGTTCAGCCGTTCGTTCGAGCTGATGGTCGAGGACGGCAGCCTGAAGGTGCTGAAGATCCTGTCCGGCGCCAGCGCGATCATCGCCGAGGGCGAGGTCAATCAGCTCACTGCCGCCCGCCGCATCGATATCGGCGAGGAACGCTATCTCGACATCATCGGCGCAAAGACCGCCGCTTTGTTCGCTGCCGCCTGCCGCATCGCCGCGGTGGTCGCCGAACGCCCCGAGGCGGAGGAAGCAGCGCTCGACGCCTATGGCCGCAATCTCGGCATCGCCTTCCAGCTCGTCGACGACGCGATCGACTATGTCTCGGACGCGGGCACGATGGGCAAGGATGCGGGCGACGATTTCCGCGAGGGCAAATCCACCCTGCCCGTCATCCTGGCCTATGCTCGCGGCAGCAGCGAGGATCGGGTGTTCTGGAAGGCGGCGATCGAGGGCCACCGATCGGGCGACGAGGATTTCGCGCACGCCGTCTCGCTGATCCGGGCGACCCGCGCGGTCGACGACACACTCGCCCGCGCCCGCCACTACGGCCAGCGCGCCATCGACGCGATCGGCAGCTTCGCACCAAGCCAGGCCAAGGACGCGATGGTCGAAGCCGTCGAATTCGCGGTGGCGCGGGCTTATTGAAGAGCCAGCTTCATCCAGTTGTTCGAGCCGCGTAGCGACCGAACGAATGGAGGAGCTATCGAGGTTTGACAACGGTTCGAGCGACAGGTTTTCCCCGTAACTCTGGACTGACGGCCCTTATTTCGGCGTCGTGTCCGCGGCCGAGCAACCCAAGCATCGTGAAATTATAGTCCGAAGCATATGAAACCGGGTTGCAGCTCGGCTTTGGGGTGACAAGTGTTCTGATCGGAGGGTCGAGCAACTCCGGACCATGCAGCGGATAGTCGGCCCGAATAACCGCTTTAGCGCCTCGTCGGAGCCCGGGGATTTCATATTCCAGACCGGGATCGATGCCCGCGACTACCTGAATCAACCCATATCGCCCGCTCTCGAACTCATGATGTGAATCGGCTATGGCGCTTCTGACCGTCCAATAATTCAGGCAGCGAAGCTCATTTGAGCTGAAACGTTCTGCCTGTTCGCTGGCTCTATTCAGCAAAACTCGTGTGCAGATTACCGCCACGGCCGAGGAAAGAGTGCCGACCAGGATCAGGCATAGGATCAAGCGTACGCCACCCAGCGCGAGCCTTCGCATAACCACTCCCCCAAAGCGCAGACTCCTATGAGCCCGATCACCTCTAGACGCCTCACTACATTGGGTGATGATGTAACGGCAAAGACAAGTTGAAGAACCAGCGCCAGCCTAGGCCGAGCAAATCGATTATCGGCCACCAATGGCAGTTTTGATCAGCGAAACTACAACTCAGTGCCGGTGCGTCTCCGGCACCGGTGCACAAGGCAGCTGATCGCCCTCGCTGCCGATGATCTCCACCTGCAGTGTCGCGTGACCGATGTCGTAGCGGTCCTTCAGCATCTCCTGCGCCTCGCCCAGAAAGGCATCCCCGGGATGGCCGTCGGGCATCACCAGATGCGCGGTCAGCACCGTTTCGGTCGTGCTCATCGGCCAGATATGCACATGATGGACCCGCGCAACGCCGGGCAGCGTGCGCAGCGACATGCGCACCTTGTCGTAATCGATACCGCGCGGCACCGCGCCGAGCGACATCTCGACCGATTCGCGCAACAAGCCCCAGGTCTGCCAGAAGATCAGCGCGGCGATGGCGATGCTGACGATCGGGTCGATCCACAGCTCGCCAGTCAGCATGATGGCGATCCCCGCGACCACCACGCCCGCCGAGACCGCCGCATCGGCCGCCATGTGCATGAAGGCACCGCGGATGTTGATGTCGTTCTTGCTGCCCCGCACGAACAGCAGCGCGGTCGCGACGTTCACGACGATGCCGATCGCGGCGACGATCGAGACAGTCTCGCCATCGACCGGCGCCGGCACCGCCATGCGCTGCGCCGCGGCCAGCACGACCGCCCCAAGGGCGACCAGCAGCAGCAGCGCATTGGTCAGCGCGGCGAGGATCGTCGTCCCCTTCAGCCCATAGGTGAAGCGCTTCGACGCGGCCCGCCGCCCGAGCGCGACCGCGCCCCAGGCGACCGCCAGCCCCAGCACGTCGGACAGATTGTGCCCGGCATCCGCCAGCAGTGCGACCGAATCGGCGATGAAGCCATAGACCGCCTCGACCACGACGAAGCCGAGATTGAGCGCGATGCCGATGGCAAACGCGCTGTCATGCCCCGATGCCGGCGCGTGGGAATGGCCGTGATGCCCGTGACCATGACTATGCCCGTGACTGTGCCCACGGCCCTGCCCGTGCGAATGCCCATCCCCGTCCGAATGGTCATGGTCGTGTGCGTGGTCGTGCGAACGACCCTGATGATGGCTATGGGCAACCACGCGATTCTCCGTCTGTTGCCCGGGACGTACCATCGCTCGCCCGCGATATGCTAGGACATGGACCAATCGAGTACAGCCCCCGATATCCCCCATCGTCGTGACGCAGGATTCCAACTGACTTCCCTCCCGATCCATGCCGTGTTGCCCAACCTGCTCGCCGCGTTGCGGGTGGGCTCGAATGCCGTGCTCGTCGCGCCGCCGGGTGCGGGCAAGACGACGGCGGTGGCACCCGCCCTGCTCGCCGAACCCTGGTGCACCGGCGAAATCCTCCTGCTCTCCCCCCGCCGCCTCGCCGCGCGGGCCGCGGGCGAGCGCATGGCGGCGCTGGCGGGCGAGCCCGTCGGCAGGACCTTCGGGTACGCCACGCGCATGGATTCGAAACGCTCGGCCGACACCCGCGTCACGGTCGTGACCGAAGGCATTTTCGTCAACCGCATCCAGGCCGATCCCGAACTGGCCGGCGTCTCGGCCGTGCTGTTCGACGAAGTGCATGAACGAAGCCTCGACAGCGATTTCGGGCTCGCACTGGCGCTCGACGCGCAGGGCGCGCTGCGGCCTGACCTGCGCATCGTCGCGATGTCGGCAACGCTCGACGGGGCGCGTTTCTCGGCCCTGATGGGCGGCGCGCCCGTCATCGAAAGCGAGGGCCGCAGCCACCCCCTGACGCTCCGCCATATCGGCCGCGCAGCGGAGGCCCGGATCGAGGATGCGGTCGCGGGTGCGATCAGGCTGGCGTTGCGCGAGGAAACCGGCGGCGTGCTCGCCTTCCTGCCGGGCGTGGCTGAGATCGAACGCACGGCGGAGCGGATCGAGGGGCTTGGCGGGGATATCGTCCTGCACCGGCTGCACGGCAATCTCGATCCCGGCGCGCAACGCGCGGCGATCGCCCCCGATTCGCAGGGACGCCGCAAGATCGTGCTCGCCACCTCGATCGCGGAGACCAGCCTGACGCTCGACGGCATTTCCGTGGTGGTCGATTCCGGCCTCGCCCGCCGCCCGCGCTATGATCGGGCGGCCGGCATGACCCGACTCGTCACCGAGCGGGCAAGCCAGGCCGCCGTCACCCAGCGCGCCGGCCGTGCCGCTCGGCAGATGCCAGGGGTCGCCTACCGGCTATGGGAGGAGGCGGCGACGGCTGGCCTGCCGCGCTTCGACCCGCCCGAGATATTGGAAGCGGACCTGTCGGCGCTGACGCTCGACTGCGCTTTATGGGGCGTCGCCGATCCGCGCACCCTCGCCTGGCTCGATCCACCACCCGCCGCCGCAATCGACGAAGCGCGGGCGCGTCTCACCACGCTTGAGGCGATCGACACAGATGGGCGCCCAACTACCCATGGCAAGGCCATCGCCCGCCTGCCCCTGCCGCCGAGGCTCGGCCATATGCTGGTGCGCGCAGGCGAGATCGGGCTGGCCGACACCGCGGCCGACGTTGCCGTGCTGCTCGGCGAACGCGGCCTCGGCGGTAACGATGTCGATCTGGAAAGCCGCATCCGCCGCTGGCGCACCGAACGGGGCCCAAGGGCCGAAGGCGGAAGAAAACTGGCGAAACGCTGGGCGTCTCTTGCTCCCCTCCCGCTTGCGGGAGGGGCTGGGGGTGGGCTCGCGCGTTCCGGCGGCGCTACGCCCTCGGTGGGCGGCGGAGAAGAAGTGGCCACCGCCATCGCCCTCGCCTTCCCCGACCGCATCGCCAAACGCCGCGACTCGAGTGGCGAGACATGGGCCTCCGCCGGCGGCCGCGGGTTCAAGCTCGACCCGACCTCCTCGCTTGCCCGGAACGAATGGCTCGCGGTCGCGGAGACCCAGGGGATGGCGGCCGGCGCGCGTATCCTCTCGGCCGCCGCCATCGACCTCGCCACCGTCGAATCGCTGTTCGGTGACCGCATCGAAACCCGCCGCACCGTGAGCTTCGATCCCGCGACCGGCGGGGTGCAGGCGCTGCGCGAACGCCGTCTGGGCGCGATCCGCCTCTCGAGCGGACCGGATGCCAATGCCGATCCCGACGCGATCGCCGCTGCGTTGCTGGAGGGCGTCCGAACTCGCGGCCTCTCCCTCCTGCCCTGGAGCGAGGCGGCGCGTGCCTTGCTCGACCGCATCGCCTTTGTCCGCGACGCCGGCGGATCGGTGAACGATGTGGACGAAGCGCATCTGATCGACCGTGCCGACGAATGGCTGTCCCCCTTGCTCATCGGCAAGCGCCGGCTCGATGCGCTCGACACCGGCGCGCTCGCCGAGTCGCTCCGCGCCGTGATCGGCTGGGATACGCTGCGCACGCTCGATTCGCTGGCGCCGACGCATTTCCACTCGCCCGCCGGCACCAGCCATCCGATCGACTACGCGGCCGAGGGTGGTCCGCGCGTCGAGCTTCGCCCCCAGCAATTGTTCGGCCTCGCCACGCACCCGACGGTCGCGGGCGGTCGCGTACCGCTGGTACTCAGCCTCACCTCCCCCGCCGGCCGGCCGATCCAGACGACGCGCGATCTGCCGGGATTCTGGTCGGGAAGCTGGGCCGCGGTCGCCAAGGAGATGCGCGGCCGCTACCCGCGCCACCCCTGGCCCGACGATCCTGCCAGCGCGGCGGCGACTACCCGGACGAAAAATGCGGATGCACGCCGCGCCCAACCACGATAGAGGGCGAGACGAGAGTTTCGAGGACAAGACCATGGCCACCGCCCGCATCTACCAGCGCCCCAAGAATGCGATGCAATCCGGTCGCGCGCGCACCGACGGCTGGGTGCTCGAATTCGAGCCAGGCGAAGCGAAGCGGCCAGATCCCCTGACCGGCTGGGCCGGTTCGGGCGACACGCGCGAGCAGGTGAAGCTCGGCTTCCCGACCCAGGAAGCGGCCATCGCCTATGCCGATCGCGAAGGACTTGCCTTCACCGTCATCGCGGCGCCGGAACGCAAGCTCAAGCTCCAGGCTTACGCCGATAATTTCCGGTGACGCCAAAGATGGTCGTGCGGCGCTGGATCGCCGCCTTCAATCATGCCGATGTCGATGCGATCGTGGCGCTGTACCGCCCCGACGCCACCAACCATCAGGTTGCGCTTGAGCCGGTGGTCGGCCGCGATGCGATCCGCGCGATGTTCGAACGTGAATTCGCTGCCGCCAAGATGGAATGCATTCCGGAGAATCTGTTCGAGGATGGCGAATGGGCGATCCTCGAATGGCGCGACCCCAAGGGCCTGCGCGGCTGTGGCTTTTTCGAGGTGATCGACGGGCACATCGCGTTCCAGCGCGGCTATTGGGACCGGCTGAGCTTCGAGGTGGCATACAAGCCTGCCTGAGTCAGCGGCGGCGCGACGCCACCGCAGCGACAACCATCGCAGCAACAATGGCCACCACCGTCTCTTCGATCGAGTGCCGGTTCCATTCCCAGACTTTCAGACCCTCATAGCCCGCCATATTGGCGCGCAGGCCGTGCCCATAAGCCTCGATCCACTGATATTCGCGCTGGGTTATCTCGCGCATGATGCAGACTGCGCTGCCCGCGAAGCAGCCGATCCAGACGCTCGCCCTGGTCGGGGCCTTTAGCCAGCGGCCGATTGCCCAGCAGACAAGCTGGACACCGATCGCGATCGGGACATGCGCAAACATGGATTCTCAACCTCCAGCCGTCGATTCCCGTTCCGATGCGACCGGCCGGGACCCGTTCAGCCCAGGATCGACGGGCTCAGCAGCAGGAGCGTGCGGACATCGATGGCGACGCCCTCGGCGCGTTTGGCCGCGACGAAATCGACGATGCCGCTAAGCGGCACGCGGTGTACGGTGATGTCTTCGTCGCCCTGCCCCCCACCCTCGCCGACCCTGGTCAGACCGGTGGCGCGCACCAGGGTGAAACCTTCCGAGACCATGCCGGGCGATGACTGGAAATAACCGATCGCCTCGACTTTCGTCGCGCGATAGCCGGTTTCCTCCTCCAGTTCGCGCCCCGCCGACGTCTCGGGTGTCTCACCCTCTTCCTCGTCGCCGACCAGCCCGGCCGGCAGTTCGATGCAGCGCCTGCCGAGCGGCACGCGATATTGCTCGACCAGGATCACATCACCCTCGTCGATTGCCAGGATCACCGCAGCCTGAATGCCGCGCGCGCGGGAGACATATTCCCAGGTGCCCTGCTTCTTGACGACGATGTACTCGCCTTCCCAGACCGTTTCGGCCCCGCTCTTATCTGTCCCAATCTTTTCTGCGACATCGTTCATAGTTCGATCAGCCTGTCCGGAAGTTCGTTGCGGTCGGTTTCTGTCTTGGGGAAATTCTCCGATAGGATCGCGCCGATCTGCCCGACCGCGGCCGCCATGCCGTGCGCCGGGCGACCGACGCGCACCTCGTCGACCAGGGCCGCCATCGCATCGCCCCAGCGCTCGACCGGGACCGCATGGTGGATCGCCTCGTCAGCGACGATCTCCGCCATGCGCTCGTCGATCGACAGATACAGCAGGATGCCGACCCGTGCCTCGGTGCGACGTTCGGCGCCCACCTTGAAATACTGGATCGCCCGCCGCCGCACCCGCCGCGCCCGCGTCGCCTTCGGCGTCAGCGCCATGCGCAACGGCGTCCAGGCAAGCGCATAGCGGACGATGAGGAACACCGCCGTCTCGGCGACCAGCACCGAGAAAAGGACCGTGCGGGCACTCGCCTCACCCCAGCCATTGGAGAACCAGGCAAACTTCGCCTCGAACGTCCCCGGCGTCATCGCCGCGAGCGCAATCACCGCAAGCGCCGCGGCGAAGGCGTAATGGAGCGCCGCATCGTGATATTGGTCGGACCGTTGACTGACGATCGTCACGATCTCGCCGTCGGTGCCTTCCTCGGCACGGGTGACGGCGTCGGCGACGAGCTTGTGCTCCTCCGCATTGAGGCGAATCGCTCGTGCCATCACCAGCTCCCCGAAGCGCCGCCGCCGCCGCCCGAACCACCGCCGCCGGAGAAGCCGCCGCCACCGCCCCAGTCGGAGCCGCCACCGCTACCCCAGTCGGAACCGCCGCCACTGCTCCAGCCGCTACCCCAGCTGTCACCGGATCCGCCGCCCAGCCCCGGTCCCCATAGGATGACGGGCGCCGCGCCGCTGCGGTAACGCTGTCCACTCGTGCCGCGCCGGAAGCGCGACAGGACGATGAAGGCGACAACGATCACCCAGAAGATCACGAGAAACGGGATGCTTGGGCCATTGTCGCTCGATCGCGACCGCGCAACCGGCTTGCTGGTCTGCTGCACCGCCCGCGCCTCGGCCGCTTCGAGCGGAAGCTTCATCTGCTCGCCGATCGCGGCAGCGCCGGCGACGATGCCGCCCGGCATGTCGCCCGCCTTGAAGCGCGGCAGGATCGTCTCGTTGATGATTACGCTCGACAGCGCATCGGTCATGATCGGCTCAAGGCCGTAGCCAACCTCGATCCTGACCTTGCGTTCGTTCGGGGCCACGATCAGGATGATGCCGTTATTGGCACCCTTCTGCCCGATCCCCCAGCCGCGGATCAGCTTGTTGCCGAAGTCCTCGATCGGATAGCCTTGGAGATCGGGGACGGTCGCCACCACCAGCTGCCGGGTCGAAGCCTTTTCGATGCCCTCGGACAATTGCGTGAGCTGCGCGACCTGCTCGGGCGACAGCAGCTTCGCATCATCGACCACCCGGCCGGTGAGCTTGGGAAGCGTCTGGGCTGATACAGCCGTGCCGATCAGGAGGAACCCGATCAGCACGGTAAGAAAGCGCAGGATGCGCATTGAATTGCCTTTCAGCGCTGATACCTCAGCTGGCGTTGCCGAAATTGACTGTCGGTGCGGTCTCCGCCCCCGGCGTGGTCGCCTGGAACGGCGTCATCGGCTTGGACCCGTAGAACACCTTCGCGCCGATCGCATCGGGGAAGGTGCGGATGCGGGTATTATAGGCCTGCACCGCGTCGTTATAATCCTTGCGCGCGATGGTGATGCGGTTCTCGGTGCCTTCGAGCTGGCTCATCAGGGTGGTATAATTACCCTGGCTCTTCAGCTCCGGATAGGCTTCCTGCAGGCGCTGCAGGTTCAGCGTTACGCCGGCCTGCGCCCGATCATAGGCAGCGACCTTGGCCGGATCGGTCAGGTCTTCACCCGACAGCTTGACCTGCGATGCGGCGGCACGCGCCTGGGTCACCTGGACCAGGATATCCTTTTCCTGCGCGCCGGCGGCCTTCACCGTGGCGACGAGATTGGGAATGAGGTCGGCCCGCCGCTGATAATTGTTCTGGACATCGGCCCAGCGCGCCTTGGCATTCTCCTCGGCGGTGGGAACGCTGTTGAGGCCGCAGGCTGAGAGCGCGATAGCGGACATCAGCGCGAAGACGGCACGGTATTTCATGAACAATCCCTCCAACCCTTGCGTCGCCATGATAGGCGACTAGCCTAGGCACGCGGAAGTGAAATCGGATGGAGGCATCGCATGTTCAAGGAGTTCAAGGCATTCATCGCACGGGGCAACGTGCTGGAGCTTGCCGTGGCGGTGATCATCGGCGCGGCGTTCGGCAAGATCGTGACCTCGCTGACGGATGACGTGCTGATGCCCGTGATCGGCCGGATCTTCGGCGGGCTCGACTTCTCCAGCTATTTCGTCGTGCTCGGCAAGGTGCCCGCGGCGCTGGCCGGATCGACCGATTATGCCGCGCTGAAAAAGGCCGGCGTGCCGATCTTCGGCTATGGCGCCTTCATCACCCAAGCCGTCAATTTCCTGATCCTGGCCTTCATCATCTTCCTGATCGTGCGCGCCGCGAACAAGCTTATCACGAAGCCGGAAGAAGCCCCTGCCGAACCCGCGGCAGAGCCGGCCGATGTTGCTCTGCTGCGAGAGATCCGGGACGAATTGCGGAAGCGGTGAAGAATCCTTCTCCCCTTGTGGGAGAAGGTGGCGCGAAGCGCCGGATGAGGGGGAGTGAGGTTCGAGACACTGGCGGGTGCCCCCTCACCCATCCCATCGCTTGACGATGGGCTCAGCGGACGGTCGGTCATGCCCCGGCAATATCTGAACAGCATGGGGCGCCGTTCACCCTATGCTCCTCTCCCGATGGGAGAAGGAAGTCTAAGCCGCCGCGAGATCCTCGGCCCGCGAATCCGCCAGGCTGGTGCCGTCGAGGATGCGCGCCGTCTCGTCACGAACACGCGCCATCGCATGGCGGATTGCGCAGCTCGCCTCGTCCTTGCAATCGCGGCAGGGACGATAGGCGGTACGGCTGACGCAGGGCACCAGCGCAAGGGGTCCCTCGATCACCCGGATGATCTCGCCGAGCGAAATCAGGTGAGTCGGGCGCGACAGGCAATAACCGCCCATCTTGCCACGGTGGCTGTGCAGGAAACCCGCCTCGCGCAGGTCGGCCAGGATGAGTTCCAGGAACTTGCGCGGGACGTTCGCCTCCGCGGCGATCCGGTTCATCGGGATGGGGGGGCCGCCGGGAGGCGCCTCAGCCAGAAAGATCATCGCGCGAAGCGCGTAACGGGAACGCTGAGTCAACATAGCGGTACCGATATGGACTCATATTGTGGCGAGTGAAAGGCGGGCTTTTCATTAAGGTCACAATGCCTATATTGGCCCTGTCGCCGGTTCGCCGTCGACTATGGTGATAAAGTGCAGCGTGAAATAGATGCAGCGGACCCGGGGGCAGTACCCGGCGACTCCACCACAACCGGCCCTTCGGGACCGGTCATGACGGGGTCGAACCAGGATCGACGTGTATTGAAAGGCGCTGTTTTTGCCCGGGCTGAGTAACCTGTAAAAGGCTCAAAACCACAAGTGCTAACGACAACGAAGCACTCGCGATTGCCGCGTAAACCGGACCTAACGGTCTAGTTTACTAAGGACGAAAGCGCGGTCCGGGCCGCACCGGGCAACAGAAGCGGACACCGGCGGTCCGGGGGGCACCGAGCAACAGAAGCTCCCCACCAGACCCATCGCCATCCGGCTCATGTCGGGCTGCAAAGCGCGATTTCCTGCGCTCCGGTGCTCACGTACCTGAAGTACGCTGTGCTCCGGTGCTCAGAAATCACACTTTTCGCCTCGCCCTGAGCCGGATGGCGATGGGTCTGGACCATGGTCACTTCAGCCGCTCCTTCACCGCCTTCAGATCCTCGACGAACCGCTCGAACTCCAGTTCGGCCGCGTCGCGGTCCGGCAGGCGCAGCAGGAAGCTCGGGTGCACGGTGATCCACGCCTCGCCACCATCGGGCAGCATATGTGCCCGCCCGCGCTCCTTGCCGATCGCCATCACCTTGCCGAACAGCGACCGCGCCGCCGTGGCGCCAAGCGCCACCGTCACATTCGGCCGCACCAGCAGCCGCTCCTGCTCGATCCACCAGCGACAGGCGGTGATCTCCCCCGCGTCCGGCTTCTGGTGGATACGCCTCTTGCCGCGCTGCTCGAACTTGAAATGCTTCACCGCGTTGGTGACATAGACGCCCGACCGGTCGATCCCGGCGACAGCGATGGCGCGATCGAACACCTGGCCCGCCGGCCCGACGAACGGTTTGCCCGCCAGATCCTCCTGGTCGCCCGGCTGCTCGCCGACGAACATCAGCGCCGCATCGACCGGCCCCTCGCCGAACACCGTCTGAGTCGCGTGCTTGTACAGATGGCAGCGCGTGCAGCCCGCCGCTTCCTCACGCAGCGCCTCCCAGCCCGTTTCGCTATTGCCGCCGATCCGCTCCCGTGCCTTTGCGATCATGCCGCTCTCCCGCGCCTGCGCGCTTGCGATCAATCCCGGCACCAACGCGGTTTCGGGCATGTTTTTCCAATATTTCCGCGGCATCTCCTTCAGCATCGCGCCGACCTTCATGCGTGCAGGGTTGAAGATCGATGCGTAATAGGTCTTCCAGACATCCTCTATCGGGTCGCCAGACGGCGCATCGCCCTTCGCCGCGCCCGGGCCTTCGCTCAGCGCCGCGCCATCCCAATGCAGCGACAGCTCAGGCGCCAGGATCGACCAGCGCATGCTGGCGAAGCGATCGACAAAGAAGCCGGCATTGGCGCGCACGATATGGTGCTCGGGCTCGAACCAGGCGACGAACCGCACGCCCTCTTCATCCTCCACCTCGCGGAAGCGCAGGAACGCGCGCATCTTGTGGATGTCGCGGCGTACCTCCTTCGCAAGCCGGTCGAGCCGGCGCACCAGCGGATCGGCGGCATCGTCCATCAGCTTCGGTTCGGCACGCAGCCGGGTCAGCAGCAGATAGAGCAGGGCAAAGCGTTCCGGCTCGTGATGCAGGATTGCCTTGCGTGCCAGGTCGAGAAAGGCGCGCGGCACCGCGAAACCGGGCGACGGGGGCGGTGGCGGTGGCGGCGCAGCACCCAGCGCAAACAGGTCGCCCGCGCTGTCACCGACCTGCCACACCACCTCGCCCGGCGGCACCCCCTCGGCGATCAGGCCGCGCGCCGCGTCGCGCCAGCCATCCATGTCATCCGGCGCTGTCAGTCGGACGATACGGCCCGTCACTCGCGCTCGTCGCCTCCCGCCGGCGTAGCTTCGGCGCGCTCCAGCTCCTTCGGCTTGCGGCGCTCGAACACCCCAGCGATCCTGGCCTCCTCGGCATCCGACAGTTCCTTGGCGGCGGCGGGGAACATCTCTTCCTCCTCCTCGTCGATATGATGCTCATAGCGGTGACGCAGCTTGCCGAAGGTCTCGATCCATTCGGCCGACGCCGTATCGAGATCGGCCAGCTCGCCCAGGAAATCGTCGATCTCCTTGTGCTCGGACACCGAATGGCGGGCATCATCGCGCAGATCGGGATTGGCGAGCATCGTCGCGTAAAGCGACTCCTCTTCCGCCGCGGCATGCGCCGTCACTTCGACCCGGAACGCCTCGAACAATTCGCCCCGTTTCGGGCTGTCGGCCGGCGCGTGGGCGATCTGTTCGAGCAGGGTGCGATGCCGGTCGTGATCGGCCTTGAGGTCGGCGAAGATTCGGGCGTCGGCCATGTCGTTGCTCCTGTGGTTCGAGTCGTGAACCAGCCAGAGCGGCGGTAGTTTCTCTTGCGAATCGCTCTCACCCTGGTGGAGCATACGACTCACAGCGGCTCGGCTCGGCCGCACTTCATTCTGGCGCAAGTCTATTGCCCACTCGGCAAGTAGGAATAGCGTTGGTCGCGGGGGCGAAGTCGAGTCGGCACGCTCAAACAAGCGGCCGCGACCACGCCCGACTACGGGAGAGATGTCATGGACCATGATTCGTCTGCAGACCGTCCGCTTCCTGTCCTGATCGTGGCGCGGGGCGATCCCGCCATTGCCCTGCCGCTGCAAAAGGTCGAACTCGACCTTTCGAAATTCCATAGCGGCCGTTGGGCGCAGCAGCTCGACATCGCGATGACCCGCTCGCGTGAACCCATCGTGCTGCTTGCCCAGGGCGTGGCCTGCCTCGCCGTTGCATGGTGGGCGCAGCTTTCGCCGCGCAGCTATCTCACCCATGTGCGCGGGGCGGTATTCCTTTCCCCATTGAGCATCGGCTTCGGCCAGGCGGCGATCGCGGCCAAGGCGCGGGTGGGTCCGGCGACCAAATTGCCCTTCCCCTCGGTCGTCGCGAGCGATCCATCGCCGATGATCGAGCAGGTGCTGGCGCTTGCCGATAATTGGGGCAGCCGCTTCGTCGATGCGGGCGCCGTATCGGGATCCCACCCGAGCAACCGCCGCGGCGGCGGTACAGACGCGGACGATCGCCTGCTGCAGTTGCTCGGCCTGTTCGATGCCGAGGCGATCGACGGCGGCAAGGTGTCGGAGACGGCAGCGGTGGCCCGGCTCGAAAGCATCCGGTAGCGGGTATCGAGCCCGAAAACTCTCTCCTGTCCGTGCTGAGCTTGCCGATGCCCTGCTCTTCCCTTCCAAGGGGCAGAAGAAAGAACAGCCCTTCGACAAGATCGGGCAAACGGAGAGGGTAGAAGCACCCGCGCTCACCCTAACCGAACAATTCGAGTTGCTCGCGCTTTGGCGCCACCAGCGGGCGCAGCTCCGCCCGGTCGCTAAGCGCCACCGGACGCCAGTCCTCGGCAATCAGAAACGGCCGCACCTTCGCGATCGATGCGGTCAGCCGCCCCACATCCGCCAGATGAAGCCGCCGCCACCGCCGCGCCGCGAGGATCGCGCCGACCGCCTTCACCCCAAGCCCCGGTACGCGCAGCAACATCTCGCGCGGCGACCGGTTGACGTCGACCGGAAAGCGCTCGCGGAACTTCAGCGCCCAGGCAAGCTTCGGGTCGATATCGAGCGGCAGCATACCCGTGGCGTCGTCAGCGGCCGCGACCACTTCCGCCGGCGCGTAATCGTAGAAGCGCATCAGCCAGTCGGACTGATACAGCCGATGCTCACGCATCAGCGGCGGCCGCTGCAGCGGCAGCACGGCGCTCGCATCCGGGATCGGGCTGAACGCCGAGTAATAGACGCGCCGCAACCCGAAACGCCCGTACAGCGACGACGCCTTGCGCACGATATCGCCATCGGTCGCGGCATCGGCACCGACGATCATCTGGGTCGATTGGCCGGCCGGCGCGAATTTTGGCGCCGACTTGTACCGCTTGCTGGCATCGCCGGTGTCGAGGATCGCGGTCTTCATGCCCTTCATCGCGCCTTCGATGCGCGCCTCGGATTTCTCCGGCGCCAAGCGCTTAAGCCCGGTCGCGGTGGGCAGTTCGACATTGATCGAGATCCGGTCGGCATAGAGCCCCGCCTGATGGACCAGCTCCGGATCGGCGTCGGGGATCGTCTTCAGGTGGATATAGCCGCGGAAATGATGGTCTTCGCGCAACGACCGCGCGACCTCGACGATCTGCTCCATCGTATAATTGGACGACCGGATGATGCCCGAGGAGAGGAACAGACCCTCGATATAATTGCGCCGGTAAAAGGCGAGGGTCAGGTTCACCACCTCCTGCGCGGTGAAGCGCGCGCGGCGGACGTTCGAGCTCTTGCGGTTGATGCAATAATGGCAGTCGAAAATGCAGCTGTTGGTCAGCAGGATCTTGAGCAGGCTGATGCACCGGCCATCGGGAGCATAGGCATGGCAGATACCCATGCCGCCATCGGTCGAGCCGATCCCCTTGCCGTCACGCGACGTCCGCTTGACGCTGCCCGACGACGCGCAGGACGCATCATATTTGGCCGCATCGGCGAGAATTTCGAGCTTCTGCTGAACGTCGAGTTGCGCCATATGTTCTTCATATGTTCGCAATTCCCCGCCGTAAACAACCCAGTTTAAGTCATTTCACTTTGCCGCCGTCCTCACCCACCCCCTGCGAGCAGCTCGTCCATCGCGCGCGCCACATTCTCCAGCGTATAGGGCTTCTGCACCACCGTCCGCCCGCGATGATCTGCCGGCAGCTGGGCCTGCTCGCCATAGCCGGTCGCGAACAGGAAGGGGATGTTCAGGTCCATCAGCCGGTCGGCGATGGCGAAGCTGGTGCTGTCGCCAAGGTTGATGTCGAGCATCGCGACGCTCGGTCGGGCCGAGTCGATGATGTCCAGCGCCGCCTGCACCGTGGCCGCCGTCGACACGCTGTCGGCGCCCAGCCGCCCGGCGATGTCCTCGGCATCCAGCGCGATGATCAGGCTGTCCTCGACCAGCAGCAGGTCGTGCCCCTTGAGCATCGGATAGGGCGGTACCTGCGGGTGACCGGCGGACGCGCGCGGGAACCGGATCGCCGGGCCGGCAAAGGTCTTCGGCGCCGACACGTGTCGCGCCGGGATGCGGAACACCGCCTCGACACCGTCCGGCTTATACTCGACGGTCGCGGCACCGCCGAGGTCATAGGGTACCGACCGGTCGATGATCGTGGTGCCGAAGCCCTTGCGCGACGGCGGCTGGACCGGCGGACCGCCGGATTCGCACCAAGTCAGGACGAGGTCATCCGCAAGGTTGCGGGCCCAGCTGATCCGCACCTGCCCGCCCGGCGCCGACAGGCTGCCATATTTGGTCGAATTGGTGATCAGTTCGTGCACCACCAGCGCCATGGTCGAGTAGGCCTGGGGGTTGAGCAGGACAGGATCGCCCTCGGAGATCACCCGCTCGCGTTCGTCGACAAAGGCCGCTGCCTCGGCATCGATCAGCGCCTGCATCGGGGCCGGGCCCCAGTGATCGTCGGTGATCTGGTTGTGCGCGCGGGCCAGCGCGTGGATGCGGCCGTCGACCACGCGCACGAAATCCTTCACCGCGTCGTCGGTCGGCTGGGACTGACGAATCAGCCCGCGAATCACGCCCAGGATGTTGCGGACCCGGTGGTTGAGCTCGGCGATGAGCAATTCCTGCCGGGCGCCGGCCTGCTGGCGCTCGGCCGACGCCTCGTCGGCGAGGCGCAGCACCACCTCGATCAGGGTCGCCCGCAGCGTCTCGGCGACCCGCAGCTCCGACGTGGTGAAAGGCTGAGACCTGCCCTCGACCAGTTCTTTCCACTCGGCAAAACTCTCGCGCGGGGTGAGGCGCGGGCCGTTCGGGCCGTAGTCGACCGGCTTGTGCGGATCGCCGCCCCAGCGCACGGAGCGCACCAGCTCCGACCGGAACAGCACGACATAATCGCGCGGCGCGCGCGAGATCGGGATGGCCAGCATGCCCGCCGCGGCTGATGCGAACTCCTCCGCGCCCGGCACGATCGAAGCGATTCGATCGGTCGCGAAGACCTTGCCGGCCGCGGTGCCGTTCAGCGCGCGGATGATCTTGCGGAACGCGTCAGTCGGCGGCGTCGTGCCGGAGAAAGCGTAATTGCCCGAGATCCACACGCCGACGCCGTCGGCCGGAATGGCATTGGTCAGAATGTCGCCCAGCCAGTCCGGATCCTTCAGCAGCGTCTCGTCGGACGCGACAGCGCCGAGCAGTTGGTCCGAAATGTCGCGAGCACGACGCTCGAACTCGACCGTCTCCTGCCGCTCGCGGCTTTCCAGCCGCATGGAGAACATCTGCGCGAACAATTCGCTCACCGATCGCCGTTCGAAACTGGCGCAGCGCGCGGAATAATGATGGCAGGCGAACAGGCCCCATAACCGCCCGTCAACGATGATCGAGATCGACATGGAGGCGCCCACGCCCATGTTCTTCAGATATTCGATGTGGATCGGCGAGACCGATCGCAGCACCGACAGGGAGAGGTCGAGCGGCCTGCCCGTCTCGTCGCGCTGCGGGACGATCGGCACCGGCGTTGCGTTCACATCGGTGATGATGCGCAGCAGGTTGCGCTTGTACAGTTCGCGAGCCTGGGCCGGGATGTCGCTCGCCGGATAGCGCAAGCCGAGGAACTTGCCGATGCCGGCCTTGGCCGCCTCGGCCACGACCTCGCCCGACCCGTCGGCGGCGAAGCGATAGACCATCACCCGGTCGAATCCGATCAGCGCGCGGATCTGCCGCGCGCCTTCCCTGAAGAAGCTCGCCGAATCCGGGCATTGATCAAGCCTAGTGATCATCGACCGAACCATGCCGGTCGCGTCGCCATGCTCGCCGGATGCCGGCTCGGCCTCGATCACGACCTGCCCGCCGGAGAAGTGTACCGCAATGTCGAACGACTGGGCGCCGGGCACGATCTCGCAGTCGAACAGTCGCTCCACCGCGTCGGGTCCGCGCAGCATCGCGGTGCGGTTGCGCAGCTCATGGACTGCCTCGTCCGGGAAGAAATCCCGCAGCGGCTTCCCGATCATGTCCTGGGGCGACCGTCCGATGAACTCGGCGATGTTGGCGGACGCGCGCGCGACGATCCAGTCGGCGGTCAGCGCGACCAGGAATCCGATGGGCTGGATCGAGCCAAGGATATGGATCGGCTCACGATCGCAGTTGGTGAGATCGACGCGTTCGACAGTGTCAGTCAAAACTCAGCGTACCCCTGGAAATATCGCCCGCGATACTCTTAGCATGGGGGTGCCGGAGATCGCATTGATCGCGATCGATATCGCCTCCGCCTTTCGAAAGACAGGCCCCGGCCGATCGAACGGCCGGGCCCCGGCGGCAGGTTCGGACTGCACGCGGCGTCGCCCGAAGATTATTCTGATCCATCGTTGAATAATGTCGGAGCAGAAACAAAGTTCAATCGAACGCCGTGCCTAACGGTCAGCCTGCCGCTCGGCGCCGACGATATTCAAGCGCCGGCAGGCCGCCCCAGCCCCAATTGTCGGTGTCGACTTCCTCGATCACGACGAAGGTCGACTCGATCGGCTTGTGCAGGACGTCGAGCAGCAACTGGCTGACCCCGGCGATGAGCCTGGCCTTTTCCTCGGCGGTGACCGAGTCCCGCTCGGGGCTCGTTCCCTCGCGGGTGACCTGGATGGTGACGATCGGCATGGCTGCCACTCCTTTCCTGGTCCGGCTCAGTGACCGGCGCTCTGGCCGCCATCGACGTGAAGGATCTCGCCCGTCACGAAGCCGGCGGATTCGAGATAAAGGATGGCGTCGACGATATCGCGCATCTCGCCCAGCCGCTTCACCGGGTGCAGGCCGGCGAGGAAATCGAGCGATTCCGGCGCATGCATCGGCGTCTTTATCACGCCCGGCGACACCGCGTTCACCCGGATGCCCTGCTGCGCATATTCGATCGCCAGTTCCTTGGTTGCCGAGTTGATGCCGCCCTTGGTCAGGTTGGCGAGCGCGGTCGGCACGCCGGCAATGGCGTTGTCGGTCAGGCTGGTGGTGATGCTGACGATATGACCGCTGCCCTGCTTCAGCATCTCGGCGACGACCGCCTGGGTGAAGTGGAAGAAGCCGCCGAGATTGGTCGCGACCTTCCCGGTGAAATCCTCCTCGGTATAGTCGGTGAAGGGCTTGGCGATGAAGACGCCGGCATTGTTCACCAGCGTATCGATACGGCCGAAGCGCGACAGGGCTTCGGCGACGACGCGCTTTGCGGTGGCTGGATCGCCCACATCGCCGGCAACGGCGACCACGTCCGGATCGCCGCCCTGGACGGTCGAGCGCGACGTGGCGACGACCCGGTAGTTGCGGTCGCGATAGGCCTTTACCAGCGCCGCGCCGATGCCCTGCGATGCGCCGGTGATGACGGCGACTTTGCGTTCCTCACTCATGATAAACCTCGATGATCCCGTCCGGCTGAGCGGAAGTGCCGCCGGTGAGGTTCATCTAGGATCATGCGGTATTCGGCAGAATGCTCGACGTCAGGCGATCACTCTTCCTTCAGACGGAAGAATTGCCCGTCAAGGCACATGCCTCTGCCGACAGGCGGCCGAACTCGGCCCGTAGATGCGGCGCGGCAAAATCCATGAAGGCGCGGACCTTGGGTACCGAGGTCCGGCCATGCGGGGTGATCAGATGGACCGGCAGCGCGGGCGGTTCGGCATCGCGCAGGATGATCTGCAGTGCGCCGCGCTGGACCTGCTCGGCCACATGATAGGTATAGAGTCGCGTAATGCCGAGGCCCTGCACTGCCGAGGCAAGCGCGGCACGCACGCTGTTGACCACCAGCCGCGGTCTGAAATGGATCGAGCGCGGGATGGTGCTGCCGGCGACCGGCGGGAACACCCAGGCCTCCTGGCCGAAATGCGTGGTGGTGACGATCTGGTGCCGGGTCAGGTCGCCGGGCTCGACGATGCGGGGATTGGCGGCAAGGTAGCGTGGTGAGGCGACGATCACGCGTTTGACGTCGCCGCCGATCCTGACCGCAATCATTGATGAATCGGGCAGTTCGCCGACGCGCAGGACGATATCGATGCCTTCCTCGACCAGATTGGCGTGGCGGTCGAGCAGGACGAGATTCACCGACACGGCGGGATAGGCCTCGAGAAAGGCATCGATGATCGGTCGTAAGATCTCTTCGCCGCTGATCGGCGGGGCCGACAGGGTGAGCGTGCCGCGCGGCGCGGTGCGCTCGTTGGCGATGCTCAGATCGGCCTCTTCCAGATCGACAAGCACCCGCCGGCACGCCGCCGCATAGCGCTCGCCCGCCTCGCTGAGCTTCATCGTCCGGGTGGTGCGATGGAGCAGTTCGGCCCCGACGTGATTCTCCAGGAAAGCGATCGCCCGGCTTACCGCCGCCGGCGACCGCCCGAGCCGCCGACCGGCGCCGGCAAGGCTGCCCTCCTCCAGCGCGGCGACGAACACCTTCATCGCGTCGATTCGGTCCATATCGATCCTTCCGATTTGCGGAATAGTGAATGGTCACGATCGACCATTCAGGCGCTTTGGACAAGCATGGCTCATAGCAGGTTGCAGCCCCTCCCCGCCGGGAAGAGGCCGATGGCACCGCAATCAGAAGCCGATTGCTGCCATGCCACCCGGCTTCACCGCCAGTTCCGCCTCCAGCCGCTCCAACAGCGTCGCGGCCGGCATCGGCCCGGTCACCTTCATCTGCCGCGCAACGACCGCGAAGTCGCCGGGCGTCAGCATCCTCAGCCGCTGGAGGCCGGCCGGCGCCGCACAGCCGAAGAAGCGCTCAAACGCCCGTGCCGCCGATGCCGCCGACAAGGGCTGCAACGCCAGCTTGAAGGTGAACCGCCGGAGCGCCGCCGGGTCGAGCCGCGCCTGGTCGTTGGTCGCCGCGAACACCGGCAGCGGATGACGATCGAGCCAGGTGAGCAGCTCGTTGACCTGCGTCACCTCCCAGCTCGCCCGCGCCGTCTGCCGGTCGAACAGCAACGAATCCGCTTCGTCGAAGAACAGCACGCTGCCCTCGGCCGACGCCTCGCGGAACGCCGCCGCGATGTTCGCCTCGGTCTCGCCGACCCATTTCGACAGCAGGTCGGACGCACGCCGCGTGGCAAGCGGCCGGCCGAGCCGTTCGGCCACTTCGCCCGCCAGCTGGGTCTTGCCGGTGCCGGGCGGCCCGGCCAGCAGCACCGAGAAACCGAGCGCAGCACCCGGCCGGGTCAGCCGCTCGACCAGCCCGGCGACGGGCGTGTCGCATTCGAACAGCGACAGGTCGACCCGGCCCGGCGCCTCGGCCAGGGTCACCGCCTGGCCACGCAGCGAACCAACCAGCGCCCGCGCCACCCGCTCGTCATCTCCTGACGCGGCACCCGCGATCCGCGCCGCCCGCATCGCGACCCGCGCGACGCTCGGGGTCTCCGGCGCCTGCCGCGCGAGTACCGACAGATCCTCGCCGATCGCGCACTCCTCCATCGCCGCCATGCGCGCCAGCACCCGGTCGCGCTCGGCCCCACGCGGATGGTCGAGCTTCAGCACGAAGCTCATCCGACGGAGATAGGCGGAATCGACATTGTCGATCGCATTGCTGGTCCAGATGATCGGAACTGCGTTGGTCTCCAACATGCGGTTGACGAAGATCTTCGACCCGGCCCGATTGGCGAAACGCGTGCCGCCCTCGACCTTGTTCGCGTCGCCGATCAGGTCCTCCAGCTCGTCGAACAGCAGCACCGCGCGCTCGTCGCGCTGAAGCGCGCGCTGCGCACGCAGCAGCGCCGCGACCCGCTCGTGCCGGCGCGGTTCGGTCCCGTCGCTGTCGGCCTCACCCACCGCGAACAGTGCCGCGCCGACATGCGCCGCCAGCGCCCTGGCCAGCTCGGTCTTGCCGACCCCGGGCGGGCCGTGGAGCAGGATGTTGATGCCCGGCGCACGCGACGCCACCGCGCCGGCGAGCAGCCGTGCGACGAAGTCGACATCGCCCTGCATCACCGGGAAATCGACGAGGCCAAGGGTGGATTGCTGCCGCTTGCCGGCCAGCGCCTCGATCAGCCGTTCGGGATCGTGTCCGCCGCGGGCGAGCAGGCTTTCGAACCACCAGCTCGCGTCGAACGACACGCCGCCGCCATGCGCCATGTCCACCTCGAACAGGCCGAGCTGCACCGCCATGCTGTTGCGCGCCACAGTCCCGGCATGGACGGCATCGGCGCCCGCCAGCATACCGGCGACCCGGGCCATGTCCTCATGCGCGATCTCGAGCGCCCAACGCAGCCGCGCGATGCGGGGGTGGAAGGAGAGCGCGAGCCCGGCCTCGAGCACCGCCCGGTCCTGATCGCCCAGGCTCAACACCGCGGCGATATTGTCCGCCGCCGCGGCCAGCTCGTCCGGTAACGGATCCTCCGCCATGTCGGCGAGCATCGTCGCCAGCCTCGCCCAGCTGATCTTGCGTCCGTTCTCCTTGGCTGCGGCGCCCCGCACGCGCGGCTTTGGCGCCGGCCAGAAGACCGACTTGTTCTCTTCCACCCATTCGAGCAGCGCCTGGCCGGCGCGCCCATCCTTCGTCAAAGTCGCGCGCAGCATCATCGCCAGGCGCCGCGACGTCACCGTCGTGCCCATTGTCTCATCCATGTGCCGCGGACGGACGCGTAGCGTCGGCCGGCGAACCTTAAGTTTTGGGATTCGAGTCAGCCGGGTCCTTGCCCGGCCGGGCGCGACTAGCGCTTCGGCGAGGTCCGGACGGCGGCGGGCTCAAGCCCGAATATGATTGCCGTGGCGAACATGGTCAGCCTTCCTGCACCCCGACATTGGGGCGGGTGGCGCACTAGGCGCGTCGCTGCGTTTCGTCAAGATCGTAACGGATGCATGACCGCGAGACTGGTGCCGGGCACGAAAATGTCATCAAAATGCATGACATTTTCAAAAACGATACTGCGCCGCCCGCTCGATTCAACAACGGGAACAAGTCGCTAAGGACGACCGTCCACCGTATCTTTCTTGTATCTGGACATCCTCGTCGCGGCTTGATTGTCTGCGATGAGCGTCGGGGAGGGTGGCCGCCCTCCCCGGCGCGGCGGCGATGTCGCCCGTTCTTTCTCTGGCTGAACAGCCGTCACTGAGCCAGGGACCATCGCCGTTGTCACGCACGACCGAACAGTCGGTTGATTTCCCAATCGCACAGACAAGACAGGTTACCGTGATGCAG
>NZ_JBFUHB010000036.1:0-38732 GCF_056402595.1 Sphingomonas sp. P3_C6 | reverse complement strand
GGCGGGTAACGCCGGCATCGTCGGGGCAGTCTTCCTGGCCGGCGGCACGGGCAACGTCAACGTCACCGCCAATGGCGCGATCGACGCTCGGTTCGGGGTGGACGCCGAGAACTTCGGCAAGGGCTCGACGACCGTGAAGACGGTCGGTCCGGTGACGACCACCACCGGCAACGGCATCTTCGCCATGGCGACCGGCGGCAACGTCACGGTCGCGGCGGGTGATGTAACGGCTGCCTCGAACACCGCCATCGTCGCGCGTCAGAACAGTGCGGCTGGCGCCGGTATCATTGACGTCACCGCAGGCAACGTCTCGGGCACCACGGGCATCGAGGCGACCAACTCGGGCAGCGGTGCGACCAACGTGACCACGACCGGCACGGTCACCGGTACCTTTGCCGAAGGCATCAAGGCGACCGGCAACGGCGCCGTCACGGTGAACGTCGCCGATACGGTTACGGGTGCAACCACCGGTCTCCTGCTGACTGGCGGCACCGGCGGTGCGGGCGACATCGAGGTGACCGGCACCGGCGGGTTCGTCGGTGGCACGGGCAACGCGGCGACGATCCAGAACAACGGCTCGGGCAACGTGCTGATCGACATCTCTGGCGCGAGCAGTTCGGCGAATGGCGAGGGCATCACGGTGCGCGACACGACCGCGGCCGGCAACACCAGCGTCACGACCGGCTCGGTCACGGCRCTGACSGGCGGCAAGGACGGSATCGACGTCCAGACCCAGTCGCTGACGGGTAAYGTCACGATCGTCGCGAACGGCGACATCAAGGCGGGCAACGCCGGCATCGTCGGGGCAGTCTTCCTGGCCGGCGGCACGGGCAACGTCAACGTCACCGCCAATGGCGCGATCGACGCTCGGTTCGGGGTGGATGCCGAGAACTTCGGCAAGGGCTCGACGACCGTGAAGACGGTCGGTCCGGTGACGACCACCACCGGGAACGGCATCTTCGCCATGGCGACCGGCGGCAACGTCACGGTCGCGGCGGGTGATGTAACGGCTGCCTCGAACACTGCCATCGTCGCGCGTCAGAACAGTGCGGCCGGTGCCGGTATCATTGACGTGACGGCAGGCAATGTCTCGGGCACCACGGGCATCGAAGCGACCAACTCGGGAAGCGGTGCGACCAACGTGACGGCGGCCGGCACGGTCACCGGCACCTTTGCCGAAGGCATCAAGGCGACTGGCAACGGCGGGGTCACGGTGAACGTCGCCAACACCGTCACGGGTGCAACCACCGGCCTCCTGCTGACYGGCGGCACYGGCGGYRCGGGCGACATCRASGTCACCGGCACCGGTGGGTTCGTCGGCGGCACGGGCAATGCCGCGACGATCCAGAACAACGGCTCGGGCACTGTGCTGATCGACATCTCGGGCGCGAGCAGCTCGGCGAGTGGCGAGGGCATCGTCGTGCGCGATACGGCGGCTGCCGGCAACACCAGCGTCACGACCGGCTCGGTCACGGCGCTGACCGGCGGCAAGGATGGGATCGACGTCCAGACCCAGTCGCTGACGGGTAACGTCACGATCGTCGCGAACGGCGATATCAAGGCGGGCAACGCCGGCATCGTCGGGGCGATCTTGCCGGGCGCCAGCACGGGCAACGTCAACGTCACCGCCAACGGCGCGATCGACGCTCGGTTCGGTGTGGATGCCGAGAACTTCGGCAAGGGCTCGACGACCGTGAAGACGGTCGGTCCGGTGACGACCACCACCGGGAACGGCATCTTCGCCATGGCGACCGGCGGCAACGTCACGGTCGCGGCGGGTGACGTGACATCTACCGGCAACACGGCCGTTATCGCGCGTCAGACCAATGCGGCAGGCGCCGGCGTGATCGACGTCACCACCGGCAAGGTCTCAGGTATCGTCGGCATCGACGCGACCAACGCGGGCACCGGTGCGACCAAGGTGACAGCAACCGGTTCAGTCAATGCGACGACCGGCATCGGTATCAACGCGTTGGGCAATGGCGGCGATGTGACGGTGACGGCAGGTGACGTCACCTCGACCGGCAACACCGCGATCAATGCGATGCAGGCGGGCGGCACAGGTTCCGTCGACGTGACGGCGAACACTGTCCTGGGCGTCCGAGGCATTATTGCGGCGAACAACAGCAGCGCGGGCGCAATATCCGTGACCACCCATGGCACCGTAACCGGTACTGCCGGCGAGGGTATCTTCGCTGTCGGCAACGGCAACGTGACCGTAACCGTCGACGACACGGTGACGGGTTCGACGCGTGGCCTGTCCTTGATCGGGGCCGGTGCCATATCGGTTACCGGGACTGGTGGCTTTGTCGGCGGAACCGACGACGCTGCCAATATCCTCCACAACAATGCTGGCCCGACGACGGTCAATATCTCGGGCGCGAGCAGCTCGGCCGGTGGTAACGGCATCGTCGTTCGCGATTCGGGGATCGGCGGCGACATTGGCGTGACCACCGGCGCGGTTACCGCGCTGGCCGCCGGCAAGAACGCCATTGATGTCCAGACCCAGTCGCTGATCGGCAACGTCACGATCGTGGCCAATGGCGACGTCAAGGCCGGCAACGCCGGCATCGTCGGCGCGGTCCTTCAGGGCGGTGCGACCGGCAACGTGAATGTCACCGCCAACGGCGCGATCGACGCGCGGTTTGGTGTGGACGCCGAGAATTTCGGTGCCGGCTCGACGACGGTGACGACGGTCGGCCCGGTGACGGCGACGACCGGCAACGGCATCTTCGCGCTCGCCACCGGTGGCAACGTCACGGTGGCGGCAGGGGATGTCACCTCGACCGGCGATACCGCGATCATCGCGCAGCAGGTCAAGGCCGGCGGTGCGGGCGCGATCGACGTGACCGCAGGCAATGTCTCGGGCACCACGGGCATCGTTGCCATCAACAGCGGCACAGGCCCGATTACCGTCACGACCGGCGGCAAGATCGCCGGCACTGCTCTCGAGGGCATCAGGGTCATCGGCAACGGCGCGGCGACCGTGAAGGCGGCCGACCTGGTCACCGGCGCGACCACCGGACTTTCCGTGATTGCCGGGACCGGCGGCACGGGAGATATCTCGGTGACCGGTGGTGCCTTCACCGGCAATAACGGCAATGCCGTGAACATCCTGAACAACGGGGCTGGCAAGGTCACCGTCGGCATCTCCGGCGTGAGCACTGCGACGGGCGGCGCGGGTATCCTGGTGCGCGATACCTCGGCGGGCGGCGATATCGGCATCACCACGGGTGCGGTGACGGCGCTGGACGACAACGGGGTCGACGCGATCTCGACATCGCTGGCGGGCAATGTCGCCGTGACGACCAATGGCGATGTGAAGGCGGGCAATGCCGCGATCGTGGCGGCGAACGTCGCAGCGACCGCGACTGGTAGTGTCGCGGTCGCCGCAAACGGTGCGCTCGATGGCCGGTTCGGCGTGGACGCCGAGAATCTGGGTTCCGGCTCGACGACGGTGAAGACGGTGGGTGCGGTGACCGCGACCTCCGGCAATGCCATCTTCGCGCTGTCGACCGGCGGCAACGTCTCGGTGACGGCGGGTTCGACGACCTCGACCGGCAATACCGCGATCCTCGCGCAGCAGGTCAAGGCCGGCGGTGCGGGCACGATCGACGTGACCACCAGCGGCGCGACCATGGGCACGGTTGGTATCGTCGCGCAGTCCAGCGGCGGCGGCGCCATAACGATCGCGGCAGGCGGCAACGTGACAGGCACGAACGGCGAAGGGATCCTCGCGCGGAACGTCGATGCGGCCGCCAATTCGGGCGCGATCGACGTGTCCGTTGCGGCGGGCAAGACCGTCAGTTCGACCGGGGCGAGCGGCATTTTCACGGACAGCGGCATCTCGACCGGGCTTACGACGATCGCGCTGGACGGCAATGTGGCCGGTGGCACCAACGGTGTGGTCGGGGTCTCGACTGCAGGCGCGATCAAGGTGACCGGCGCCGGTTCGGTTTCCGGCGGAACCAAGGCGGGCATCGTCGCAATGTCCGGGGCCGGCAATGTGGACGTGCTGGCTACCGGGACGATCTCGGGCGCGACCGATGGCATTCGGGCTGCCTCGACCAGCGGCACCGTGACGATTGCCGGCACCGGACCGGTCACCGCCGGTACCGGTTTCGGCATCATCGGCGTTAGCGGTACGGGCAATGTGATCATTGCGCCGGCCGCGACCGTGACGACCACTGGCAGCGAGGCTATCCGCGGCCAGGCTGGCGGTACCGGCAGTGTCACGATCACCACGGCGGGCAAGGTGACCAGCAGCGGGATGGGCATCGTCGCCGTCTCCAACAACGGGTCTTCCACGATCACCACCAACGGCGCCGTATCGGCGAACACCGTCGGCATCGTCGCCAACGCGCTTGGCAGCGGCAGCCTGTTCGTCAACGCCAACGGCAATGTCTCCGCTTCCAACGGCACTGGCATTTCCGCCACCCTGCAGGGCGCTGGTGCCGGCGTTATCGCCGTCCGGCAGGCCGCAGGCACGCTGATCACCGCGACCAACGGCAATGGAATCGAAACCGACAGCGGCATCTCCACTGGCGCGACCTCGATCGTCGTGGCGGGCGAGATCCAGGCGACCGGCGCCGGTCATGCCGGTGTCTGGGGCAAGTCGACGACGGGCAATATCACCGTGCAGGTGGCGGCCAGCGGCAAGATCGACCCCGATTTCGGCGTCGCGCTCTCCACTGTCAGCGGCGCGCTCGCAGTCGAGAATGCCGGGCTCATCACTGGCACGATCAGCGGGGTACAGTTGATCGCGACCGGCAACGGGACGGGCTCGATCGCCAATTCGGGCACCATCTCCGGTGGCGCCAATGCCGTGTTCGGCAGCTTCAACAACGGAAGCTTCACGCTGAACAACAGCGGCACGCTGAATGGTGCGCTCAACGTCACTGGGTCGAATGTCGCGGCATCGACCGTGACCAACGCGCCGGTCGGTGTGATCAATGTCGGATCGGGCGCCTCGAGCGTGTCGGGCAACCTCTCCAACGCCGGCATCGTCAATATCGGTGCTGGCGGATCGGTGACGTTCCTGGGCAACACGCTCAACAATGGTCGGATCAACTTCGGTGGCGCCGGCACCTTCACGACCAACGGCGCGATGACCAACACGGGCATCATCAACGCGCAGAACGGCCTGACCACCAACGTGATCACTGTCGGGGGCAATTATGTCGGCGGTGGCCAGCTCTGGGTCGATTACAGCACGCTGACGGCCAGCGCCGATCGCCTGAACATCGGTGGCACGGCATCGGGCAACACCAATGTTGCGATGAACCGCGTTGGCGCCCGGACGTTCGTCGCTGGCGGTTTCCTGCCGGTAGTCACGGTGACGGGCGGTGCGGCGCCGACGACCTTTACCTCCAACACGCCGTTCGCGACGACGGGCTTCATCCTCGACAGCTTCGGGCAGAACCCGGCCAATGCGAAACAGTTTGGCCTGATCCAGACGATCAATCCGGAATCGGCGTCGCTAGGCAGTCTTAGCTATGTCGCGGAGGCGGCCTCGGCCGTGCTCGATGAGCCGATCAGTCCCTATCTGAGCACCAAGTCCAACCCCTCGGTCGGACAGAAGACATTCAGCCTGTGGATGCGCGGCGCCAGTGGCCACACGCGCCAGACAATCGCGTCGACCTTCACTGGTGGAGGCGTCAATGTCGCGTCGGTCGGGTCAATCCGTACCGAGCATCAGGCGCTAACCATGGGGGCGGATCTGGGTATCCTCAACATCGGAAGCGGCTGGAACTTCCATGTCGGCGTGCTGGGCGGCTGGTACGATGGCCAGGCGATCATTTCTCCGACGCAGCGGATCGGTGTCGAATCGCCGTTTGCCGGCGGGTATCTCGCAATCGACAACGGGGCGTTCCAGCTCGACGCCACGGTGCGCAAGGAATGGCGCCGTTACGACGTCGTTCTGCCCTCGCTGTTCGGCGCACAGCGGCAGAAACTCGATGGCAGCGCGACGGCGGGTTCGGTTCACGCATCCTATCGCGTGGCCACGAAGAGCGGATTTGGGGCCACGCCGTTTGTCGGGTTCAACTATGCCGACAGCAGCATCGACAGCCTGCAGATCGATCCGCTGAGCGTCTATATTCCGGGCAAGGACAAGACCAAGGTAGGCGAGGCCGGGCTGCGGCTGTCCTATCGCGGCGGCAGCGACACCGGCGTGGTGCTCGAACCGTTCGCCAGCGCGTCGGCGCTGAAGAACTGGTCCAACCGGGACAGCGCTGCCTTCACCTTCGGCGTGCCGGTGACGAATTTCGCGCTGCAAACCACGACCTGGGACGATGCGGTCCGATACTCGGTCGGTCTTGTGGCCAGGGCTCGCGAGGGTAAGGTGACCGGGTTCGTGGTTGGCAATCTCAACGACGGCTCGGGCCTGCACAGCGTCACGGTCAACGCCGGGGTTCGGTTCAACTTCTAGCACGCGAGGTCGCGCGCCGGGACGGGCGTCAACTGCCCCCCGGCCGCATCGCTTTTTGGCCTTGTCACCTGATTGTCGGGCTCTCGCCACCGCCGGGGAGGGCTCGTCTAAGTGCCGGGTCAGCATCAGCTTGACGGCGCGCCGGCGCGTGCCTCCATGCAGCCTGCATGGGCCCGCTATCCGTCCCGGCAGCACCTCCTTGACGCCGGATCGCTTCCGAGAAACCTCGCCGTTGCCCCACGACGCCTTGCTCGACATCAGAGAGGGAGCGGCCGAGCAAAGATCGGAATGCCCGGGGCCACTGCACGCTCTACATGATAAGAGCGTCATCAGAGGCCGGACAGGCGGGTTTCGGCGCGACGTTCTGTCGCGCGCACTATCAGCGGGTCAATCTGACGCCAAAATTGATACGGCGATAAGGGATATAGGTAGCCATGATCCTGTCAACGACGCCTAAATGCAGTTGTCAGGCGCGGGTTCGTGTCCTTTTTTAGGGGCGCGCATTGGGGCCACGGTAAGTTCGAGCCTAGTATAAAGATTTTATATCAAATAGATAGTTCATTCATACGAGTCCTGTGAGCCTCTGTGCGATCCGTGCCACGATCGACGGAGGGCGCGTCATCTGTCGTCGCGATGCCTGCCGCCGCCAGGGCGATTGGTCTTGAAAGGATCGGCGACATTGCGCGGGCCCTCCAGGGTGATCGACAGTCGATAGCGGGACCAGCAGCTGCGGTTGGTGCCCTGTTGTCGAACATAGATCGGTGGGCGGATGCGGATCTGATCGGCACTCGGCAAGTCGGAGGTCGAGGTGTCGGGTGTCGTGACCTGCGTGGCGATGGCCTCGAGCGGCTGCTGCAGGACGTGTCCCGAACGCGGGCCCATCGGTTCGGCGCTGTAGGCGACCAGGCGGAAGCCGTTCAGTTTCGCGCCGCGCAGATGGATGCGGTCGATAAAGGCGCTGCAGGATTGCTGCGCGAGGCCGCGCGTCCGCTCGACGACCAGCGCCGAGCGCGGTGCGCCCGGAATATGGGTTAGCGGCGGGCTCCACAGCGCGGGCGCGGCGAATTCCACGATCTGGGCCGGGATATCGAACACCTCCCGGCGTTCGCGGAGGAGGAGGAGGGGAGAGGCCGGGATCGCGATGTCGGGGCGGATCTTGACCGGGCCTAAATTGGCCGGGCGTTGGCTCACCTGGCCGGCGAAGGCGGGCGCGCTGGCCAGGGCCAAAAGAGCGAGGGCGGTCTTCATGCCGCTTTGCCGGTATAGGGATTGATGCCGCGGGGGCCGCTCACCCGGATTTCCAGCGTCCAGCCGGACACGCAGGCGAGCCGCTGCACCTTGCCCTTGACCGGCACGTCGAGCACCGAGACCTGCGGTGAGACGCTGATCGTGTCGATCTCGGCCGGGTTATGCGCGTTGACCAGCCGGTCGGAATTGGGTGACGGATGCAGGAAGGGGCGGACGTTGGAATAGCCCGCAATCTTGTAGCCGCTCGGGTTCCCCGCATCGGTCAGTCGGTAGCTGACGACATGGAAGCCATTCGCGCGGACCCGGCGCAAATCGATCGAGTCCGCCGGCTGCCGGCAGGTGCGCAAGGGGATACCGTTGCGGCTGACGCCGAGACTGCCAGCATTGCGCCGCGGGTTGGGCCAGTCGGGATCCTGCATCACCCGCAGCATATCTTCCGGCAGGTCGCGCAGCACGATCTCGGCCTGTGGACGTGGCATCGGGCGAGACAGCTGCCCAGGGCGGAACGGGCCGGGTTTCAGCTGGCCCTGGAGCTGGCCGGGGGCGGCAACGGGGAGCAGCGCAGCGAGGCACGCGGCAAGGACGGCGGATCGTTTGAGGGACGGCATCTGGATCATCCTTTCTGGATGCTATTCTTCACGGAACGGCGGCAGCAGCGCGGCACTGGTCGGGGCGACGATCGCGAGCTTGCCGTCGACCGTGATCCACAACTTGCCCTCGAACCGGATCATTGGATGGGCTCGGTCGAAGCGGAGCCTCAGGGCTGCCGGGGTGCCGCGCGCATAGCCGATGCGGTCCACCCGCACCGAGCCTCCGTCGGGCAGGGTGATGGTCGTGCTCGCCGGCGGGCAGGGGGCGCGGATGCAGTTGACCTGTTGCTGAAAGCGCGCGCCGAACCCGCCCTCATAAGCGTGCGCCCGTCGGGGCTGGGGGACGAGGCACGGGCGGGGATCACAGGGGTGCTTCATGATCTCGCCCTCGATCGGGGCGAACACGATCGGTGGGTCCTTTGCCGGCGCCGCTGAGGTCAGGAGGGCGGCAAGCAACATGGCTATCATGGCTCTTCTCCGGGCGCTGAAGCGCGCCTCTGCGAGGATGGACAGGGCGTCGCGCACACGTGCGCGCCCCACGAACCGGGGAGACGGCGGATCAATCGCATCCGACGAGCCGCAGAAGATCGCCCTGGCGGCGCACCCCGGTCTTGTCGAATACCCGCTGCAGATGCGTGCGCGCGGTGCTGCGCGCGACGCCGAGCCGGTCCGCCGCCTGCGGCACCGAGCACCCCTCGAACAGGGTGGCGAGCAGCCGGCTCTCCGCGCGCGTGAGGCCGAAGGTCTTTTCCGCCGCATCCAGGCGCTGCTGGCGTTCTTCCAGAGCCGGCTTGAGGATCATCACGATACGCGCACTGTCCTCGCCTTCGGCATGGACTGCGACCAGATCAGCTTCGAGCCGCTCACCCGCGCCTTCGAACACGGCGCGGGCATGGCCGTGGCTGACCGCCCTGGCGAGCGCCGCGACCAGCCGCGCGCTGTCCGCCCGAGTCGCGGCCGCGACCCGGTCGAAGCAGCGCTGCAGCACCCTGCCATCGAGCAGCAGCGCCCGCGCGCCCATCGTCGCCTCGATCAGCCGCCGCGCGGCGTCGATCACCAGCACTTTGGGCCCCGAATCGCGCATGGCGACGTCGCGCATGGGCTTGAACGGGGTGCGGACGGGCTCGATTGCAAAAGCTTGGCTGTACATAGCGGTAAACTCCCTGCACTTGCTTCAACAGGGATGACGGAAAGCTGGAGCGAAAGCGGTCAGCATGACGAAGGAATTTCACATCGAGGGGTCGGACGAGCTGGTCGGAGCCCTTTACGACGATCTGCGGGCGGCCGCGCATCGCGAGATGCGCCGCTCCGGCTCTCCCCAGACATGGCAAACGACGGCGATCATCAACGAGACCTGGCTGAAGCTGCACGCCAAGGACGATTGGGAGAGTCGCGAGCATTTCATCCGCACTGCCTCCACCGCGATGCGTCACATCATGATCGACGCCGCGCGGGCGCGGCTGGCTGCGCGGCGTGGCGGCGGCGTGCCCGCGCTGCCGATCGAGGCGGCGGACGACGTTCCTTCAGAGGACCAGGAGGATCATCAGCTGATCCGTCTCGGCGAGACGCTGGTCGAGCTCGCCACGCTCGATCCCGATCTCGCGCGACTGGTGGATTGCCGCTACTTCGCCGGTCTGACCGAGCCCGAGGCGGCACAGGTGCTGGGCATCAGCGAGCGCACCGTCCGGCGCCGATGGGTTCAGGCACGCGCCTGGATTCACCGCGAGATGCAGGGGTAGCCGGGGGCGCTACTTCGTGCCGGCCTGGGCATCGGCCAGCCGCTTGCGCAACGGCACGATCGATTCAGTGAACGGCTTCGCCGGCTCGCCGATCGCGCCGAACACTTTCCCTGCGGCATCGAGATCGGCCTTCGCGTCGGCGAGGCGCTTTTCCTTCACATCGAGTTCGAAGCGCCCGCGCAGGAATACGCCGTAGAGCAGCTTGTCCCTACCAGCCTTTTCCAGCCCCGGCTGCACCTCGGCGAGTTCGGCCCTCGCCTTCGCGAAGTCGCCGAGATGGGCATAGGCACCGGCCAGGTTGATCCCGATCATCTGCGTGACCTGCGTGTCCGGACCGCCATAGGTACGCGCCATCTGCTTGGCCTCGACCAGCACCTGCACGCCCTGTTCGATCTGCTTGACGCCAAGCATGACGATGCCCGTCTGCATCAGGTCGATCGAAAGCTGCATCGACGGGCCATAGAGTTTGCGCCGCAAGGCCGTGGCCTGTTTGAAGATGCGCAGCGCGGACAATTGGTCGCCCTTGCGGGTATACCAGCCGCCTCGCATCTGCATCAGCGACAGGGCGAGCGGGCTCTGGGCCTGGTGCATGCGCGCGATGGCGGCATCGGCCCGCTTCAGCACCGCGTCGAGCTCATCGAGTCGGTTGGCCTCGACCAGATGCACCGCGAGATTGTTGTAGGCGGTCAGCAGCGCACGCGGGTTCTCTGCGTATTCGCGCTCGGCTTCGGGCTGGGCATCGAGCAGCAGCTTGATTGCGACGTCGCGATTGCCCTGCAGCCGGAGGATTTGTGCCCGCGCCGCATTGGATTCCAGGCGTTCCTTGCGGAAGCGGCCCGGGTCGGTCGCATAGACCTTGTCCGCCTGGTCCAGCAGCGCCAGCGCCTCGTCGGGTTTGCCGGTCGCGCCTTTCACGTTGCCCAGCGCCGCGTCGATCTTTGCCCGCACGACGGGGTCGCCAGCGCCGATCCTGCGCCGAACCGCTTCGGCCAGGAGCGTCTCGGCCCCGACATTGTCGCCGATGTTGAGATAAAGCTCGGACAGCGCCAGCACGACCGCCGAGGTCTCGGACGGGTCGCCCGCTTCCGTGACGACCCGCTTCGCGCTGTCGTTCAGCAAATCGCGCGCCGTGGTCGACTGGCCCGCACCGAAATCCTCCGCATTGCGAAACATCAGTGAGAGCGCATTGTTCACTGCCTCCGCCTTGCGCGCTTCGCTGCGCGCGATGTCGCGCTCGACTCGAGTCTCGCGCGCCTGCCAGGCGACGCCGCCAGCGCCGACCAGCAGCACCAGCAAGGCCACCGCCGCCGCGCCCGCCGCCCAGCGATTGCGGCGCAGGAAGCGGCCGGCACGGTAGCGCGCGGTGCCGCCCCGCGCCTGTACCGGCTCGAACGCCAGATAACGCCTGATGTCGTCGGCCAGCGCGGTGACGGCGGCATAGCGCTCGGCGGGGTCGCGGCGCATCGCCTTCATCACGATCGCGTCGAGATCGCCCCGGATACGGGTCGCCGGCACCCCGCGCTTATCGGTCACCCTGCTAGGGTAGGGGGGGTCATCGTGCAGCAATCGCCGGAGCACGGTCGGCAAGGGTGCGTCATCGAACTGCCATGGCCCGCGCCCGGCGAGCAATTCGAACAGGACGGCACCCAACGCATAGACATCGGTCGCCGCGGTCGGGCGCGCACCACCGAACTGTTCGGGCGCCGCGTAATCTGGCGTCAGCAGCGCCTGAGTCATCGTCCGATCGAGCGCCGCCGCATCGATGATCTTCGCCACCCCGAAATCGAGCAGACGCGCGCGCCCTTCGCCATCGACGAGGATATTGGAAGGTTTGATGTCGAGATGCAGGACTAGGCGGGCGTGAGCATATTCGACTGCGTCGCAGAGGCCGAGGAACAGGGTCAGCCGAGTGTTCAGATCGGCCTTGTGGGCGGCGCACCAGGCAGTGATTTCCTGCCCTTCGACATATTCCAGCGCCATGAAGGGACGACCGTCCGGGGCAAGGCCGCCGTCGATCAACCGCGCGATGCCGGGATGCTCGAGCCCGGCGAGCAATCGCCGCTCGGAATCGAACAGACGTGTGCGCCCGGCTGCTTCGGGCCGGAGCAGCTTCAGGGCGACGCGCTGGTCGAACGCCGCGCCTTCACGGTGCGCGAGATAGACTTCGCCCATGCCGCCGCGGCCGATCAACCGCTCGATGCGAAAACTGCCGACCGACGCGCCCGGCGGTAGCGAGGCATAGTCGGAAGGGGTGTCGTCGCCGGCGCTCGCCTCTCCAGAGCCCGAGGCGGAGCCATCCAGCACGCCTGGCTCGCCCTCCGCCGACAAGAGGCTGCGCAACTGCTCGATCACGAACGAGTCTGCCTGCAATCTCGTGAGCCGTTGTTCGCGTGTTTCCGCCGGCAGATCGACCAGCGTGTCGAACAGGGCGCTGATCTGCTGCCATTCGTTGCTGGTCGGCTTGCGTGTCACATCGATTCCCCCGCCGGCGACGCGATAGCCTGCCGTCGCCCAGCCCCGCGGTAAACCAGCGCGCGGCCAGGCGGTACGAAAAAGCGTTGCGAGGCGCGCGGTTAGTGGGTCGCGGACCATTGTCGTCAATGGTGCCATGTTGCGAAGGGCCATACGAAGCGGCTGGGCGGCCGATCAGTCGCCATGGCGCGGCATCGTCCGGGCCGCGATGAGGCGGCGAAGCTGTACGATATCGGGAATGCCGCGCAGCCGGAGATAGGAGATCGAGCGCCCTTTCCCGGTCGCCAGCGACCGCAAATGGATACGCAGCGCCCCATAGCCGTCCGCGCCTTCATCCGACTGGATCGGGCCCAGATCGGCGATCGCGATGCTTTTGGAAGGCGTGAGTCTGGTGCCGTCGAAGCGCATCAGGCGAAGGCTGCTGAGCGCGAAGATCGCTTTGGCCGAGCGCGCCCGTGCGACCCACGGCGCGGCGAGCAACCATAGGCCGATCAACAGCATCGGCGAAAGGGTCAACGGAGCAGGAACGCCATCATGCCAGTCGACCAGCGCCGCCAACCCGCGCTGCTGCGCAAAGACGTACAGGCCAAACGCGAACATGCCCCCGATGAAGCTCGCCCACAGGATCGGCAGCCCCCAGATGCTCGGGTCGAACCTAACCTCGTCGGCGGGTCTCGGCCGGGCGAGCCAGAGCAGTTCTTCGCCCGCCGCCAGCTGCGCACGCACTCGTGCAGAGTCCTGCGGATCAACCACGCATCGTTCCTTTCACAGTCGCAGCGACATCGAAACGCCCTGAGCGAGCAGTTCATGCGCCTTCGCCGCATCGGGCACGCCGCGCAGGTAGAAGGAACCGCTGCCAACCGGGCGTCCGTCCTGAATGGTGGTCGCCGAGACGCGGATCGTGGAGCGTACCGCCAGGACGGAGTCGATCCGGGCCAACGGCACCATCAACACGCGCAACCGCCGCCCGCGTTCGACTCGGAGCAACCGGCGGTCGGTGATCGCATGCAGCGTGCGGGACGCCCGCTGCGCAGCCCGGATCGGGATGGTCAGCATGAACAGGCCCTGCAGGCACGCCAGGGCGCCGATCACCGGAAACAGCGCCGCCGGGTCAAGCCGCTTGATGCCTTCGATGGTGCGAGGGCCATGGGTCAGCCCGACCGCCAGGATCGTCCAGCCGACACTTCCCGACAGCCACAGCACCGGAAACAGCCAATTGCCCGGCCGCAGCAATTCGGCGAGCGCCCGCGGCGCACCTTGCCAGCGGACTGACTCGCCGGGGGCGAGCTCGCGCTGGAGCAGGGCGGCGAGATCGTGATCGGGGCTCATGAATAGACCCGCGCAATCTCGACCCTGACGAACAGGGTCACCCTGTTGGATGAAGCCGACCCCATTGGCCGCCCGATCATCTGGACTTGCGCGACCTGCGAGAATTCGGGGCTCTGCCAGCAGGGCGGGACATAGACGTCGAAATTCCGGCTGTTGGTGTAGATGCTGGTATTATTTTCCAGGTAGAAGAATTCGTCGTTCGATCCGCCCCGGCCATCATCTTCGTCATACAGGCTCATATTGACGCGGATCGCGCTGATCGGGGTGGTGGACGATATCGTCACGGTCGACAGATTGGGTTTGTCGCGGCCGAGATTGAAATTGTCCTTGCTCGCCCAGATCTCGTGATTGCCCCAATCCTGCCGGGTGCTCCGAAACGAGCTGCTGAAGGTCGCGTTCGAGATATCGCCAACCGAGATCTTGCCATAGATTTCATCGACGTCCGACCCCGACGCGCTGAGGCTGATGCCCTTCACCTTCGCGATCCACCGCCCACCGGTCGCGTTGCATATTCCCAGCTTGCGATCCTTTTCCTTCTGAATACGTGCTTCCTCCTGCCGTTTGCGCAGCGCCTCGCCGACGGCGGGAGCCAGTTTCGGGCGTTCCCCGAGCCGAGGCAGGACGGGGCGCATCTGCGGCTGAAGAGCGTTGGGGAGGGGCCGAGCTATCTGTGCCTTCGGCACGGGCGTCGGCTTGGCGAGCGGAGGAACAAGCGGCTTGACCGGCTTTATCGGACGCAGCACCGGCGCCGGCTGTTGCGCCGCCGCCAGCGACGCCATCATGATGAGAGCGGAGATAGGCATGTCGGAATTCCAGTGCGAAACGGATGAGGACCGGGCGTGAAGCAGGCGCCGATCAGGGGAATTCGCGAAACGCCCGGATCGTGAAGACGAAGGTGATCTTGTTCTTCTCGCCCTGCCCGTAGGGCATGCCGAACATCGTCTCCTGGAACCCCCGGCTGAATTCCGGCTGCTCGTCGCAATCGGTGATCAGATATTTATACTCGAGCGAATTATCCGCGCCCCTGGTCGATCCGATCGGGCCCGACGCCGTGAAGAATTCGTCGTTCGATCCGCCGCGACCATCATCCTCGTCGTACAGTTTGAAATGCACGCGGACCTTGGCGTTGTAGCGCTCCCCGCCATAGATGTTGGTGATCTGCAGGCGCGGAAAGTAGATGTTGGGGCTGCCCTCCAGGTTCACATTGTCCTTGCTGGCCCACAGATAGTTGCTCTGCCAGTCGGTGCCGCCACGCTGGTTGTGATAGACCCCGCCACCGGTGTTCGAGACGTAGATACTGCCATAGATTTCATCCACGTCGGATCCCTTGGCGCTCAGCTTGACGCCGCGAATCTCGACCCGCCACGCGCCTTTCGCCGCCTTGCAGGCCGCCACCTTGCGATCATGCTCGCTGAGCGGCGGCTTGAGCGGCACGACCTGTTTGACGAGTATTGTCCCGCCAACAGGCTTTACCGGCTTGCGAATGGATACTCCCCCTCCGAGCGGCACTCTCCCCTGTGCGACCGGGGCGGTGGTGGAAGGCCGCGGCTGCGGGACCGACCCCGATGTAACCGAGCCTGGCGTCAGCGTCGGCCGCGGCGTTGGCTTGGGCAGCGATTTGATCGGCTTGGCGAGAACCTGTGCCGCCACCTCGATGGGGTGCGAGGCGAGCGCCAGCAGGGTGAGCGCAATCGGCAGATGTCGCATCGTAGCTCCAGCATCGTGATCAGTGTGTGACCCCATGCTTGCGTCATCGACCGCCGCGAATCGTCCTTCGATCGAAGGATGGCAGCGCGGCTTCGGCCGCTCAATCTGGTGTCAGGCCGAGCGGAGGTTTGCTCGGACCGCGTTGAACCCGACCATCCAGAGGAAATCGACCATGCGTGCCATCCTCCCGATCCTTCTGCTCGCCGCGATCCCCGCGACCAGCATCGCCAACCCACCCGAAGCCGCCGCGCAGAAGCGCAAGCCCGACCTCGCCGATGTCGCGGCCGGCACGTATGAAGGCGCGGTCGTCGCCGACGCGCGCGGATCGTCCGGCACGCAGGTCGTCGTCACGGTGAAACGCGTCGCGAAGAACGTGATCGAGCTGTCCTGCGATTACGCCCGAGTGCCGACGGTGCGCCTGCCGCTCATGCGCGCGATGGACGCGATCCTGAACAATGGCGGGCATGACAATTTCCTGATCGAACGGGGCAAGGACCCCAAGCGGCTCGACCTGTCGATCGACGGCGTCACCATGATCGTGCGGCGGGTATGATGCGCGCCCGCGTCAACGCCGTCGCCGTCGGTGCGCTCCTTCTGCTGGGTCCCTCGGCGGCGATCGGGCAGCTTCACGTGATCTCGCCGCGCGACATGCAAAAGACGCTGACGCCGGCACAGGCCGAGCGGCTCGCGGGCAGGTTACGCCTCGCGACCTATCCCGATGGCGGCTACATCGCGACCATCAATGGCCGGACCATGCTGCCGATCCTGCGCAATGGCATGCGGCTGACGATCGAAGGCAAGGGCTTTGCCGGGCGGATGCCGAACAGCATGGTCGGCCTGTTCGACGGCGACAAGACCACCGGCGCGACGCTCGTCATCAGCGCATGGAGCGACACGAAAGTGGTGGTGGATATCGCCGCCAACCAGAATGTGCTGACCGCGAACACGTCGCGTGCGCGGCTGTTGTTGCAGGGGGTGCGGGATGGATTCATGACGCGCTACGAGGTGAAGAACCTCCGTTTCGTGGCGGGAAATTAGGCGTGCCGTCGGTGCTCGCGATCCTGGCGCAGGCGGCCCTGGCAGTCGCGCCACTGCCGGCGGCGGGGTGCGATACGCATGTGCAGACCGATATGGACTCCGCACATTATGCGCAGGCGCAGGCCGAGCAGGATCTGGCTGGATACCGGCTGGCCCGCGAAATCGTCGACGAGTATGACGGCGCGCCGCGCTTCGCCGGGCTGTGGGTGCGCGATGGCGGCCCGCAGCGCGTGTCGCGAGGCGGACTGGGCGTCGATGCCTTTTATTTCGCGTCGCTGGACATGGTTGGCAAGGATTACAAACTGGTCGACCTGACCGTCAGTCCGGTCGGCGGGACTCCGTATCTCAGTGCGCTGTGGACCAAGGGGCGCGATCTGCAGCAACGCGTGGATTATGTGCTGAGCGAGCGCGAATTGCGTAAAGGGCTCGCTCAGAAAGATCGGCGCACCCTGGCGATCGCGCCCTATCGCATCGGCGGCAAGACTCGGTTCGCGGCGCTTTTCGACGTTGCCGCCGGACTGGAGCGCAATGCGCGAACCGGCCTCGATTATCGCGCCCTGGTCAAGGCCGACGCCGGCATGCGCCGGCACGGCTATGTGATCGATCGGGTATCGCCCCAGCCCGGGCGGGCGGGTCGCTTCGCCGCAGTGTGGCGACCGGGGGCGGGATTGTCGGCCTGCGAGCGTGCCGTGCGCCAGTTCGAGGTCGGCTTGCCGCCCCGGTGACCTCAGTTCACCGGCCGGCGCACGATCGGCCGACCTGTCAGGGGATTGATGCCCTCCGGGCCGCGCACCGTGATATCCATGCGATAGCCCGCCGAGCAAATCTGGAACGGTGCGACCCGATCGACCCCCGGTGGCGACCTGACCCCCCACACCACCATGCTCTGCACGATGGTATGGACGTCGGCGATGACCATGGTCGGCTTGCCGTTCGCGTCGAGCATCGAGGAGCGCACGGGCACCGGATCGCGGTCGTTCATGCCCGGCGCGTGCAGCGGCGTCCTCTCGATCTTCACCGGCACGAAGCCGTTGCGATGGAGCAGCGACAGGTCGATCCGGTCGGCACTGATGCTGCAGGATTTCGGCAGGGGCCGGCTGCGGTGCATGACGTACAAGGTCCCGCCGCTCGGCGCGATGCCGCCCGGGGGCGCTGGTGGGTGGCGATCGATCGAGAGCCAGTTGCGCTCCGGATCCCGACCAAATCCGATCATCGAATCGGGTAATGAGGTGAGCAGCACATCGACCCGACGGGCCCCGACCTGAACGAGCGACGGCCTTGCTTTGGGGATGGTGCGGATGGCCGGGCCTGTGATCGCGGCGGCGGCAGGCGTGGCGCCGGCTTGCAGTAGCGCCGTCAGCAACAACGTGATTGGCATCGCGATTCTCCATCGATAATCGTGGTTGCACCCGCTCGCTCAGGAGCAGTTCGGCTCGCCGCGCTGGCAGCGATAAATGCTGCGATGGAGGAGGGCGTTGATCTCGCGCGCGCCGCCGCCGGTGCGCAGGAGGAGTTTTACCGAGGCGTATTTCGGTTCCTGCAATGACTCCCACGGTACCTTGCCGCCGGAGATGTCGGTCACGCGGACGACCGCTTCGGTACCGTTCTGGCGAAGGACGGTCAGGACCGAGCCGACCGTTTCGGACTTGTTGGCGCCGTTCATGCGGCGATTGCCGGTGATCCAGCCGGAAACGATCCCCTCCAGCCCGCCACCGCGGATGACGTGAACGCTGCCCAGTCGGAACACGATATCCGATCGCTTGCCGTCGATGCTGGTGATCCAGGCCTTGCGATCCCACGAGACGGCAATGGTACCGGCCGGGACACCATCCGCCGGCTTGGCGGGCAGCGCGCCGGCATCAACGACCGTATTCGGGGTGAAGACCTGGGCGGGCGGGCGCGGTGCGGGCTGGATGGGGCGCTGGCTGACGATCTGCGCCGCCGATGCGGTTGCCAGGGCGATGAGCGGCGCAACGGCCAGACACAGTGCCAGGCGGGTTTTGCGGGGGCGGGCGAAGCGGGGGCCGTGATGAATCATGAGGCCGGTTTATGATGCGGACGGACGACCGGCGTCCTTCGAATGAGGGACGCCGTTCGAGCGGGCGAGACGGTCGTTTGCCGGTCCGTCGTGAAAGTCGAACGGCCGGTCGTGGGCGATCCTACGTTCGGGGGACGCGCGCTTTGGCGTGCGCCGGCAAGGCCTCCCCATCCGGCACCCCGCCGGTCGAGGAGAGTGTCATGAAGATCCGCTCTGTCATCGCAGCCTGTGCCGCCGCGACCATCGTCGTCCCGGTGTTCGCGCAGGAGGCGCCCGCCCCGGCATCGACGCCGGCTGTGGCCGAAACCTCCGCCCCGGCGAGCGTCGGCGACACCGCCAGGCAGCTGACCGGCCAATTGGTCATGTCGCTGTTCGACCGCATGCTCAAGGGCAAGGCAAAGCCGCAGGTGCAAGCGGCCAGTCCGGCGGTGGCGCCGACCGAGGTTGCGGCCGAGCAGCCCCAACCTGCCGGAGAGCCGCAAAAGGCCCCTCAGGAAGCGCCGCAGCAGGCCGCGCGATAAGCGCACGGCCGGCATCCTTCGAACGGGGGACGGCAGGCGCACCGGCGGGGCCTAACCGGATTTGGACATATCCGGTCCTGAGAAGGAAACCTGCATGCCCGTTCTTCATTCCACGCACGTCACCGCCGCGATCGGCCTCGCGCTCCTTGGCAGCTTATGTCCGGCCAGCGCCCAGATGGCGGCGCCGCGCAAGCTTGGGCCCGTCGTGAGCAAGCCGCTCATCAGCAAGCCCGTCGTCCCCCCGGGGCAGCAGGTCGACATCGCCAGGATCACGGCCAGCGCCACCAGGCTTGGCGCCGGCATACTCGTGGCCCGGCCCGGCGCGACCAACGCGGCGCGTGCGCGGCTGCGCATTACCACGGCAAATGCGCAGATAAAGCGGCGCCCGATGGTTTCGATCCTGACGGGCGTGACGGTGGCCGGGATCACCCGCCTGAACGGCGCGCCGCGCGGAGACCTGGAGCCCGGCGGCGATTACGAGATCACCGGCAACGGCTTCGGCACGACCAAGGGGGCGGTGTTCCTGTGCCACAACGGCCGTACCATCACCATGCCCATCACGCATTGGTCGGACGGGCAGATTTTCGCCAGCGTGCCAGGCGACATTTCCGGCCTGCCCGACGCCGGCAGCGTGGAGCTTGACGTAGGGCCATCGGGCAAGCCCGTGCTGAAATCGACCAGGTTCGGATTCCGCGCTGCACGCGCCGACATCGCCTTGCCGATCTCCGACGCAATGTTCAGCTACGACAAAGGGCCGATCGCCCGCATCGCGGGGTTGGAGGTGCCGACCAATATCGGCCCCACCGCCAAGTCGTTCGACGGCGAATATCTCCAGGTATCACGCAAGGTTCAGGATTCGGAATCGACCAAGCGCTGCATCGCGCCGGGTTTCGACCGGATCCGCTGGAACGTCCCCGTTCGGCCGGGCTTCGAGGTGACGGGTTATTATTGGTATCACGCATCCGAGGAGACGCGGGTCGACGGCAGGACGACCTTCACCCCGCGTGGCCGGTACAATGCCAGCTGGGAAGCGGACACGCTGCGGGTGGATTACGGGGTGATGCGAACTCACTTGCCGCCGCTGGTCGTCATTCCAGGCGCGAGCAGCTGCACGTCCACTTACCGCGTCAAGCTGATCGTCACCGGCCCGCGCGGCCTGCCTCCGGTATGATCGGTCGAGGCTGCGCCCTTGTCCCACGAACGTATGACGAGATCGGCGGCCGCCGCGTCCTAGAATGGCTTCAAGGCACTCAGTACTGGAAAAGATGATATGCGCATCGGGACATGGATTTTGGCGGTGGCCGCAAGCCTCGCCGCTGTCGCGGGGAGCCAGCCTGCACATGCGGCTACCCTCGAATTCTTCGAGGGCAATAATTGCACGCAGGACCGGCTCGGCGGCACCAATACGATCGAGCATCTGCGATCGGGCGGCGATGCCTATCCAATCCTGTCACCGACGATCTGGAAATTCGCGGGCATCACCACCTCCAACAGCCAGCCCTGGGGCGATGAAGCGCGATCGGTGCTGATCACCACGAACTGGAAGCGGCAGCGCGAGCCGCGCACCGGGAAAATCTATATCTATGACGATCCGCACGGCAAGAAGAGCGACGACTGGGTGGTCATCGTGATTCAGGATGCCGAGCAGATCCCGACTAACGGCCTGTGCATCGGCACATTCGAGCGGCCATTCGATCGCAACGGCGTGTTCCTCGAACGTCATCCGCAAAACGGGCTGGACGGAAAGATCTCCTACATCACCGCGCTGTGCCAGGCCGCGTGCCGCGCGAACCTGACCACCGACCCCAATCCGCCGCCGTCCCCGCGACCACATTTGGTTGTCGAGAAGCGTGAGGGCGGTCAGACGCTCACGCCGGAGCAGGCGCGGCTCCTGAAGCGGCGGCCGAAGAAGTAGCTTCACTCATTGTGGCGTTGTCTAAGCCTGTCCGCTGGACATCGCTCCGAGTAGCTGAAGCCCTCCCTGGCCAGACGCGTGCTCGGGACTGGAGTCCTTCYTGGAGCGCTTCACCAGGCCACTCCCTTGTGGATTCCAGCCGGCGAGGCGCCCGGCAAACGCCACCACAGGCGCGCTAAGCCCGATTGGTCAGCAACTGGACCAGCGCTGTCGGCCCGGCGCCCACCAATAAGCGGAATGGACACGGCGCAGCAGGGTCAAATCGAAGACGATGCCGGCGGTGATATACGCCAACATTCCAAGGACCATGGCAAATGGCGCGAAGTCGCCAAGCGAACCAGCGCCCGCAGGCCCGAGCGCCTGTCTGAGCGCGACGTGGACGCTCAGGCCGGGACCGGAGTGCGTGCGGCCGCCACTGCGTCGGCCCAATCCAGATATCCGATCCCGGCATCGGTAAATCGACCGTGGCGGCGCATGATCTCCAGTCCGGCGGCGACTTCGCGGCGCACCTCGGCCGCCCGGTCAATGGCGTCGGTACGATCGGGTCCCGTTAGTGCGCCGCGTGCGACCAGTGCCTCCAGCGCCTCGGCGATCTTGGTGTGAACATAGAGCCCCTCGAAAATGCCGACGATCGGCCGGGGATCATCGCGCCAGTCGACCTGGAACAGCTCATCGGTCTGTTCGGGATCGAGGATCGGCAGCGCCTCTTCCAGGTAGCGCAACGTGACATGGCCGAGTTCATGAATCAGGTCCTCCAGATTGTCGAGCACACTACCGCGTGCCACCCAGCAGGCCCCCTGATGCGCGGAACTGGTGAACGACATCAGCCCGATGTTCGGCGTCGATAGGCGCGGTATGACGACGCGCATCGCCTGCGCCAGCTCGGCGTATTTCTCGGGCAACGCCGATGACAGGATCGCGGCGGCGTCGAGGATGCTGTCGGGGCTGATCGGTGGGAAGTACGGCATGACCTCGTCATATTCCCACAGGATCACGCCATCCTGCCGACCCGGAAGTTGATCTTCGCGCAGTTTCATCCGGAGCCAGGGCAGGTCGTTGCGCACCACCACATCGCTGCCTGGCAATGTCGGCGCACGAAGGATGCGCGGATCGTCGGGATCGTCCAGATCGATGTCGTGCTGATTGCCCGCCTGATCGATAAGCGCCAGATGGCGGCCGATCTTGCTCGCGCCGACCAACGATCCTTCGACACCGCCGATCGCGACCCGGCAATCCCATGTCATGATCACGCCGCTTTCGACCGCGAGCAGGGCGGTCCAGTCCACCGCGCCGGTAAGGTCGACCCGCATATTGTCGGTCTGGTCGAGCAGGCGGATCAGGCGCGCATCGGCGACGTCGGTCCAGTCCTCGATCCGCCCGAACAGTGACAGCCAGCCGCGCAGGACGGGGGACCGCAGCCGCTCGTCGCGATCGGGACCGACACGGTCGATGGCGTCGATCAGGCCGGCGAGCGCCACCGCCTGGCGTTCGAGCCCGTCCACCAGCGCGATCACGCGGTGCAGCGCGACGAGATCGCCGAACCGGTTGCGGCTCGACAATGCGATACAGGATTCAAGGGTGTCGGGAGATGGCCCGGACAGGGCGGAAACGAGATCGGATCGCGTGGTCAGCATGATAGTTCCTTTCAGGCGGCCTGCGCGGCGGACAGCCGCGCACTGACCCGGTCGAAGAAATGGAGATGATCGCCGCACAGGACGGAAGGGCGGTCGGTGATCCGTCCTGTGGCATCGAATCGACCGGCCAGCGTTCCGCCACCGCAATGGCGCCAATGCTCGCACGACCGGCAATCGGCCGGCTGCCGTTCCGCGTCGGCCTGGTGGCGTGCGAAAAAGGGCCAGGCGGCAACCGCCTCCGGCCGGTCGCCGTGCACCGATAGGCCGGTTTCCGCGGCGCCGTCGGACGATGGGCGGAAATAATCCGACAGCTCGATCGCGCCGTCCGTATTGATCACCAGGGAGCGCAGCGACCACGCCGCGTGGTCGTCGGACGAGGCGACGCCGCCCAGAATCGCGCGCATCGTGCCGTGAAAGCGGTCGATATAGATGTCATCGCGGTCGAGCCTGAGCCACGCGTCGAACAACTCGGCTGCCCAGGTCCCGTAGCGCGGGGCAGCGGCATAGGCTGCCGCATCTCGCCATGGCGGGTTGGCGTGATTGACCTCCAGCGGCCAGAGCAGATTGATCCGCGTGACGGGCAGGCCGGCAATCCAGGCGAGGAAATCGGCGGGTGGTACGTCTGGCTGCATGACACACAGGAACCCGCCGATGATGTCGCCGCGCCCCTGCTCTATCAGCGTGCGGACATTGCGCATGACCCGGTCGTATGAACCGCGCCCGGCAAAATCGACGCGCGCGGCGTCGTTGGCGGCGCGTGGCCCGTCCAGGCTGACGCCGATCTTCATGCCCATCTCTGCGAACAGATCCAGGAGGCGCGGCGGTGGAAGCTTGAACAGGTTGGATTGAAGGCCGAGATCGATGTCGAGGCCGCTGGCCCGCAGCGCCGTCACACGCTCGAAGAAATGTTCGAAGTTCGCGACTGGCCACAGCGTCGGTTCGCCGCCGTGCAGCGTCACTTCGAAACGGGTTCGTCCGCATCGCGCACCATAAGCGGCGATCATGTCCAGCGTGGCGATCGCGGTGTCGATCGTCATCGCGGAGGGTTTGCGGCGGTGCGTCTGGTCCGCGCTGTTGAACATATAGCAGTAGCTGCAATCGAGATTGCAGTAGCCGGTCAGCTTCATGATGTACGACGTGAACATGGCCGATCCTTTCGGTGCGGGAAACCGGCGCCGCCGCCTGTGCGGCGGCACCGATCCCGGACGCGCTAGCGTATCTGTGTGGCCGCACCGGCTTCGCGGAACCGCATGGTAAAGCCGACCGCGACGCTGAGGGCGGCCGGATTGAACCCAGGGCGTCCCTTTGCCGCGTCGATCGCGGAGGTAAGCAGCCTGGCCTGAAGCGGATCGCTCCCCTGCAGGCCAGCCGCCTTTGCCCGGGCCTGCGCTTCGCTACCCTGGAAGGTAATGTTGCGCGTGACCGGCGTCGCCGTTGCCAGCCTTTGTCCGGGCTTGACGGTCGGGACGATGATCTGCGCTGCCGCGGGTGCGGCGACGGTGCCAAGCGCCGTCGCCGCGGCGATCAGGGTGACGGCATCGAGCGAGCCGGGTTTGCGTGGGTGATTCATGATCGTGTTCCTGTTTCCTGGTTGGACGGAGCGACCCGATCGAGCGGGCACCACGCTACGGTCAGCGCAGTGGTGCGTTGCCGGTCTTCATCGTGAACTGAACGCCGATGCTGACCGCGGCGGGGTTGAATCCCGGGCGAGCCTTGGCGGCCGCAAGCGCGCCGTCGAGCAGTTGCGACTTGATCGGATCCGACGCGCGCAAGCTGGCTGCCTGAGCACGAGCCTGGGTCTCGCTACCCTGGAAGGCAATCGACTTGGTGACCGGCGCGACCGAGAATGATTTTGTCGCCAACGGGCGGGTCTGAGCGCTTACCGGAGCGACCGAACCGATCGCCGCCGCCGCCGCGAGCAAAGCCCCGGCGTCGAGCGCCTTTTTTCTGTCTATCATCATAATTCTCCATCTGAAGCGCGGCCCCAGGCAGGACCGCGCCACGATGGCTAACCCCGTGCCGCGGGATTGGGGTCATACGTTTGATGGACGCCTGAATGTTGGACAGGAGGCCAGTTCCGACGAGCACTGAAGAACAGCATTGTGCTTCAACTGAGAAACATCGGGGGGCGAGGCGTCGCCAAGAGCATAGTCCGCCATATTCGCACTTCTCGAGGCGGATCATATGCTACATCGTCGATGATATGACGCGCGAATGCCTGGCGGCGATCCCGGACACATCGATCTCGGGCAAAAGAGTGGTGCGCGAACTGACCAGCCTGATGGTCGTGCGCGGCAAGCGGGGATGATTGTCAGCGACAATGGGACCGAGCTGACCTCGAACTCCGTGCTCGAATGGTGTGGCGAGACCAGGATCGACTGGCATTACACCACGCCCGGCAAGCCGACCCAGAACGCCTATGTGCTTCAATGGTCGCATGCGCGTCGAACTGCTCAACGAGACGCAGTTTACGAGCATCGCGCACACCCGCGAGAAAATCGCCGCCTGGTTCGATGAATACAATGTCGAGCGGCCACACTCGTCGATTGGCTACGCCACTCCGGCGGCGTTCGCCGCCCGGCTAGAAAAGCAATGGCCTGCACGCGTGCAGGCCATTGCTTCACCCGCTGCTTCACCCGCGCTCACGCGCGACAAACACGAGCGGACTCTAGTTTTGGCTGGATGAACGTTGGGGGGCACGTTAAAAAATCTCAATTTTACGACGCGATCCATTTGGAAGGCGCCGCGAATCGAATTGCCATTGCCATCGCCACCGCGCCTTGCAATTGGCACGGCTTCTGCCCCACGATGTCATTAGGGACTTTTAATATCTGAAATCAGCGGCAAGCTGCGCCTGTGATAGCGAAGCCGGATGAATCACCGTCCTGCCTTCACTTCGAGATTTGCGGCTCCGAACGCGATTACTCTATCGCAAAATGAAGGTCGCAGGTTGGGGAGGAGGTTGCCTGACCAAGATACCAGTCGACCGTTGTGGCCAGGCCGGCTGGGAAACGAATTCCAGCTTTCCATCCGAGTTCGCGCTCCAACTTCGACGGATCGATCGCGTACCGGCGATCATGGCCGGGGCGGTCGCTGACAAACCGAATCAGTTCGCGGCGTGACGTATCTCCGCCTAAAGGGCAGCGATCGTCGAGCAAATCGCATATCAAAGCGACGACGGAGACATTGCTGTGCTCTTCACGAGCGCCAACGGCGTAGCTTGCTCCCGGCGCACCATATCGCATGATTGTTTCCAGTGCGCGCGCATGGTCGTCGACGTGTAACCAGTCCCGAACGTTCGCACCGGTGCCATATACGGGCAATGTGCTACCGCGCATCGCCCGGGTAATCGTCAACGGGATTAGCTTCTCGTGATTTTGGTGTGGCCCATAATTATTACTGCAGTTTGAGAGAACGACCGGTAACTGGTACGTATGGTGCCATGCTCGAACAAGATGATCGGCTGCCGCCTTTGAAGCCGAATAGGGCGAAGACGGGCGATAGGGCGATTCTTCGCTAAAAAGACTGTCATCGAATGGCAAATCGCCAAATACTTCGTCGGTCGAGACATGATGAAACCGGAAATGCGCCTTTCTTTCCGTGTCGAGTGAGCGCCAGTGATCGAGCGTCGCTTCAAGTAAATGGAAAGTGCCGTTGATATTGGTCTCTATGAAGATTGCAGGGCCGTCGATCGAGCGGTCGACATGACTTTCTGCAGCAAGATGCATCACCGCGTCGACCGATTCTTCCTTTAACAGTAGTCGAACCAGGGCTTGGTCAGCAATGTCGCCTTGTACGAATCGGTAGTGGGGAGATCGCTCAACCGTTGCCAGCGCGGCTAGCGATCCAGCGTAGGTGAGCTTGTCGAGATTGATCACGCGCGTGCGGCCACCGTGGATAAGGTGTCTGATCAATGCTGAACCGATGAAGCCGGCACCTCCGGTCACTAACACCGTGCGATGTGGTGCCGCTTCAACCACGCGCCGGGCGGTGTTCATCACGCTGCCAGCGCGCATTGACGAAGATATGCAGCATAGTCCGTCTTCCCGAGAAGTTCCGCGCGCGCCATCAGCGCGTTGCCGTCCAGATAGCCGAGATTGTGAGCAATCTCCTCCAGGCAGGCCACCTTGATGCCCTGCCGCCGTTCGATCGTCCGTACAAAGGAGGATGCGTCGTGTAGGCTGTCATGCGTGCCGGTGTCGAGCCAGGCATAGCCACGACCCAGCCGCCCCACATCGAGTCGGTCCTCAATCATGTATGCATTGAGGACGTCCACGATTTCAAGCTCGCCTCTCGGCGATGGTGCGAGACCACGTGCAATATCAACTACGCCGGCTTCACAGAAATACAGGCCTGTTAAGGCCCAGTTCGACAATGGCTTTTCGGGTTTCTCGTCGATCGCGATGGCCTGCCCGCTCACTCCGTCGAACGTGACAACGCCGTAACGCTCCGGATCCGTGACCTGATAGGCGAAGACTGTCGAACGCCCCGACTCTGCTGCAGCATGGGCCGCGCGACATTTCGCGCCAAGGCCGTCGCCGTGGAAGATATTATCGCCGAGGATCAACGCGCATGGCTCCTTGTCAAGAAACTCGGCGCCGATCAGGAATGCCTGGGGCAGGCCCGCGGGTTCTGGCTGTTCGGCATAGGAGATGCGAATGCCGAAAGCGGAACCATCGCCAAGCAGCAGGCGAAACATCGGGAGGTCGCGTGGGGTCGAAATAATCATGACATCGCGGATGCCCGCCAGCATCAGCACTGACAGCGGATAATAAATCATGGGCTTGTCGAAGATGGGCAAAAGCTGCTTCGATAGGGCGAGCGTCGCCGGATATAGTCTGGTGCCGGCTCCGCCCGCCAGAACGATCCCCTTCATACAATTTCCCTTATGGCTCAGTAGCTGGGCGGAATAAGGGCAAATGGTTAAAGCCTTACATCCGCCGGGCGGCTGCTAGGTGTTGAGTCCCGAATAGTGGCGGTACGGATCGATTTCAATCGGCCCGCGTCTTCTGTCCAGATGCGCGCGACGTATTCGTAGGGTGAAAGGCTGCGGCGCGTCTTCAGTCTGCGGGTATGATTGTAGGCGCAGATGAACGGCCGGAGCTGCTGCCTTGCCCAGATGAGCCTTGAGCCTGAAAGAGGCCATCTCGATCGGGTTCAGATCGGGCGAGTATGAGGCAGGAATAGCATCCATGCGCCGCGGGCGGCGGACAGCACCGTTTGCCCGCGGGACAACTCTGGTCTCGGCTAAAGCGTTGTCGTAACTGTCTCCGACGCTGCCAACCGACGGCTCGATCCCCGCTTCGGCGAGGCGCTCGGTGTACTTGATGTACAAATATTGCGACCCGCGATCGCTATGATGGATGAGGCCGCACCGATGGGCCGGCCGTCGATCGTGAAGCGCCTGTTCCAGGGCATCGAGGACGAAGCTGGCATGTGCCGTCCTGCTGGCCCGCCAGCCGACGATCCGCCTGGCATAGGTATCGATGACGAAGGCGACGTAGACGAGCCCCGCCCAGGTCGCGACATAGGTGAAGTCCGACACCCACAGCATGTTCGGTGCTGGCGCGTAGAATCTCCGATTGACGTGATCGAGCGGACACGGCGCCGCTTTGTCGCTGACGGTGGTGCGCACCGGCTTGCCCCGTATCACCCCTGCCAGGCCCATCTCGCGCATCAGCCGAGCGACCGTACAGCGGGCGACTGGAAACCCCTCCCGCAGCATCTGCCGCCAGACCTTGCGCACGCCGTAGACCGCGAAGTTCTCGGCGAACACGCGCGCGATCTCTGGCTTCAGGGCGACATCCTGCTGCGCCCGCGCCGACAGGCGTGTCGGATCCCGCCGCTGCGCGACGCGCTCGAAATACGTCGATGGGGCGATCGGCAGAACACGGCAGATCGGCTCGACCCCATAGGCATCGCGGTGATCATCGATAAAGGCGATCATCGCCGGAACGGGCGGTCGAGCTCCGCCTGCGCAAAATATGCGGACGCCTTGCGCAGAATCTCGTTGGCCTGTCGCAGCTCACGGACCTCGCGCTCGAGCGCCTTCACCTTGTCGGCAACCTCGGTCGGGACACCGGCACGCTTCCCGCTGTTGACCTCGGCCTTCTTCACCCACTCATGCAGCGTCTGCGGAACGCAGCCGATCTTCTCCGCGATCGACACCACCGCCGCCCAGCGGGATGGATAATCGCGCTCGTGATCCGCCACCATCCGCACCGCCCGCTCGCGGACTTCCGGCGCAAACTTGTTCGTCGTCTTGCTCATACAGGCTCCACCTTCTCAAGAGTTGGAGCCTCCGGCAAACCCGGCGCGGTTCAGAGCGCTCGTTTTCGTTCCCTGTATCAGGGGGGCTTATCAGGGATCCTCGCTGGCCTTCATTGCTTCACGCACCGGCGGTCCGGCTCACCGATTGATCGCGCCGACTCCCCATCTCGGCAATGTCACCGATCGATCCGAAGGGGCCTATTTTACAGAGGCCAGCTTCGATCCGGAGACGGGTACGCTCGGTATGGCGGCCAAGGGGCGGGGCCTAGCAGACTGTGGCATTTCGGCGAGCTGGATATGGGATGGCGACGCATTTCGCTTATCCGAGATGTCGCTTCAGGGATCCTGTGGCGGGGCCGAGCCCGGTGATTGGCCAGTGCTGTTTCGCTCGTCGCAACGCGGTGGCGCACGGCCAGGCGCCAGCTTGAATGGCGGGCGTCAGAAATGATGATCTTCCTACTGCTCGTCACGATGCTGAGCCTTGCGATCCGCCCGGAACAGGCGTCGCCCCGTGATCGGTCGGTTCGGGACTGAGCGGGGCGACCGCGCCACTATGGAGATGGCTGATGGCCCTTGATCCGCTCCGCTGTCGTTGTGGCCTCTTCACTGGAAAACGAACCGGCGATCTGGACGCTATTACCAGCGATAGCCTCTCTGAGGATGGGAGCGCTCAGCTGATGACCGTCGAGTATGATGGGTAGTTCCTGCCCGACCCGCCCCGCCGTGGCTTCGCCGAACCGGCGGTGTCCATCGGGAGTGAAATCGATCTGGACGGTCGCGGTTCCCCAAGGGGGGTAGACGACTTTCACGTCGGCAATATCGCCAGGGGCAAAAACGATGCCGCCAATCGTCAATTTTCCGGTCGCTTGGACGGGTCTGGTCTCGGCGTTCGGTGGTGTGGAGGTGGATGCACAGGCAGTCAGACACGCAAGGCCGATGGAAACCAGGGCAAGCCGGATGAGAGACATGGGGGTGCCTGCCTGTTCAATCATTCTCGAAATCATCCTGTTCATTCGGGCGCGCGACGACCGAGCAGGGGCGCCGGCGTCATGCCATGTGCGCCCTTGAGCGTGCCCCGTCCAATGCCTTGCGCCAGTCTCCGTGAATCGAGGCAGCGTATCGATCTCGATCTTTCGCTGGCGCGCAAACCAGATTTGTCAGCCGGACTTCGTCTGCTTTGCGCGCGGGATTGGCCCAACGCGGCCTTGCTTCTGCGCTATCGTCAAATCCGTCGGCATTTGCGTTCAGGCGTCCATGGGCAAGGATGCGGGTTCTCTTCGTGGCGCAGTCGGCTTCAAAACGACCGCGTGCGTACCCGGTCGATTGCTGATCCAGCGCCATATACATGTCGAACCCTCTCACGTTTCCCGAGGCTGAGGTCGTTGCTGGATCGACCATCATTGCCGCTTCCGGCGCGGAGCCGATCCAGCAAGTCACCTATGGGTTCGCCGCGAGCGGGCTGCCCGTTGGGGGCGACTAAATCAGCGTGCTGTCCCAATTCGGAGATCGCACAGACCCCTTGCCGGGGGATGGACAATGAAGATGTCTCCGACCCCCGCTGATCGAGCTGCCTGCTCGTCGCTTTCCTTGTCACCCACCATGATGGATAGGGCGAGATCGATGTCATGTTCCCGCGCGGCGCGGAGTATCATACCCGGGCGGGGTTTGCGACAATCGCATTCGATACTGAATTCCGGCACAATGCCCAGTGGATGATGCGGGCAGTGATAAATGTCGGTGAAAGTGATCCCCTCTTCGGCAAAGATATGCCGCATATGATATTCAAGCGCTTCGTACTGCGCCTGATCGAAATACCCGCGAGCGATGCCTGATTGGTTTGTCACGACGATTAATGCATAGCCTTCGGCCTGTGCTCGTCGCAGGGTGCGGAACACGCCATCTATCACCTGAAAATCGGTCGGGCAGTATACATAGCCGTGGTCGACGTTGAGCACGCCGTCTCGGTCGAGGAAAAGGGCGCGTCGCATGCGTTTGCCGGGTCTGAGCGTCAGAACATGCTGGCGCGGATGCGACGCAAAAATGCTGTCGTGGAATATCCCTCGCTAAAGGCGATGGCACGCGCATCGCCGCCATAGGAGCGGACAAAGCGCGCTTCTTCCAGGCTGTCGATGTCGTAATCGCCGCCTTTGACGTACAGGTTGGGGCGGATTTCCTGGAGGAGTTCGAGCGGTGTCCGTTCAGTAAACAAAGTTACGAGCGTCACGGATTCCAGAGCTGCAAGCATGACGGCCCGTTCGGCCTCGGGATTGATGGGTCGATCTGCGCCCTTTTCCAGTTGCCGCACCGAACTGTCGCTGTTCAAGCCCACGATCAAAGTCGATCCCAAGGCGCTCGCTCGCTCAAGATACTCGACATGCCCTGGATGCAGAATATCGAACACGCCGTTTGTGAATACCAAGGGCCGTGGCAGGCCGGCCATTCGTTGCGCCAGCGCGGACCTGGCGACAATCTTTCCCCGGAAGCTCATTGAAGCGCCAAGTGTTGCAGAAACTGTTCCACTTCCTCGATATGTACGACGGACGTACCGAGCTTGCCAACCGCGACTCCCCCTGCCGCATTTGCGAAAGCAATCGAGCTTTCCCAATCCCGTGCTGCCCCGTACATGATCGCAAGCGCTGCGATCACGGTATCGCCGGCGCCCGAAACATCGAAAACCTCGCGCACCTGGGATGGCTGATGAATGATCTGCCCAGGCAGGTAGACCTTCATTCCATGCTCGCTCATCGTCAGAACGAGAGCATCCAGACTCAACTCTACGCGCAACGCCTCCGCCTTGCGATCCATTTCCTCGGGCGACGTCCAAGCGCCCACGACATCCGCTAGCTCGGCGCGATTTGGGGTAATCATCGTCGCGCCGGCATATCGGCTGTAGTCCCGGCCCTTGGGATCGACGAGGATCGGTTTTCCGATCTCCCTCGCTACCGCAATCATGTCCGCTATATGGTTGAGCGCGCCCTTGCGATAGTCTGAGAAGACCACGATGTCCGCTGCCTTGACGAGCTTCTCGAACTCGGTCCGCTTCGCCTGCAGCGTTTCGTAGGAAGGCAGTTCCTCGAAATCGACCCGGAGCATCTGTTGGTGTTGGCCGATTACCCGAAGCTTGAGGGTCGTCCGGATATTCGGGTCGACATTGAGAAAATGCTCAACGCCTGCGTCATCCAGGGCGACCCGCAGGCGGTCGGCGGTAGCATCCTGTCCCACGACCGCCAGTAGCGTTGCCTTTCCGCCAAGGGAGACGACGTTGCGGGCCACATTTGCCGCCCCTCCAGGCCGCACGTCGGTGCTTGAAACGTGCACAATGGGGACGGGCGCCTCCGGCGAAATACGCTTTACATCGCCGAACCAATATTCGTCTAGCATCACGTCGCCGACGATCAGTGCGTTGATCCTAGCCATTGTCGTCATCGTCTGCAGGTCGGAAGGCTTCGTCCAGATAGGCGCAAAGCGTGTGATAAATCAGCAGGTGGGCCGTCTGGATCTGGTCGGTCATGGTCAACGGCACGATCAGTGACATGTCGCTGAGGGCTGAAAGCTCTCCGCCATCACGTCCGAGAAGCCCGAAGGTCACCGCGCCAATCTGCCGCGCAGCCTCAAAGGCCCGGACGACATTACCCGAGTTGCCCGACGTCGAGATGCCCCACACGATATCGCCAGGCCGCGCAAGCGCTTCGACCTGACGGCTGAACACGGTATCGTAGGAATAATCGTTGCTCCATGCAGTCAGCACCGAACTGTCTGTCGTCAACGCGATGGCTGCCAAACCAGGTCGTTCGATCTTGTAACGGCCTATCAGTTCCGCTGCGATGTGCTGAGCATCGGCAGCCGAGCCGCCGTTACCCATGATTAGAAATTTATTGCCGGTATGAAGTGTCTCCGCCAGCCGTTTCGCGACAGCCGCTAGGCTGTTTGAAAAATTCGGCGTAAAAACCTGCTGCAATGCCGAAATGGTATTGTCGATCTCTTCTGTGAATGAGAACGTCACGTTCTTCTCCAAGGGGTAGCGCGATAAGTCCATTTATACTTAAGAAGCTCTAAACGCTTCAATGCGAATTCGCGCATAGTTTATCGAAGAAGCTTTCTTCTATGGCATCCAGACTCCATAAAGAGAGGTAATTGGTAGACCAAAGGGGCGGAGGAAAGTTGTAAGGCTGCGCAGAGAGATTGACATTTCGGCATGCGCCAGCCTCGTTTACTACCAATTCCCGATTTTCGGAGTCCCGATTGCTGGAAATAAGGAGATATCTGCTGTTCGATCTTTTGAAATTTCTCAAAAGCAGGCATATATCCTTATGGTAAAGGTGAAGAAGAAGATCCTTGCAAAATATAAGGTCCGCGTGAGGAAGTATTTCTGTCGTTCCATCAATGACTCCGAAGTCACGTGCCGGGTACCGCTCAGCATTAAGGTCAATTAAGTCCGGAACTATGTCAAATCCGCGATACTCAACTTCGGGAAATCGGCCCAAAATAAGCGGGATCCAGTAAAAGTCGCCGCACGGCACGTCGTTAATGAATCTAATGTTGAAGTGCCGAATGATCTGATCGAGGGCTTCAATGGAATCGCGAACGCTAGGTGAAGATAGGGCGGAGCCGGCGCCTGATACGGACTCGTCGTTTCCCCAGCGATTCTCTTTGAAGATGAACGTGAATACCTCTTTCAAGCTCGATCCCGCTGTGGATTCGCTCATTTTTTATTCTCTACCTTTATTGCGGTTCTTGAGGCGTGGCTGGGAATTAGCCTGCCTTGCCGACCCTTGCCAAGGATTGATATATCCCTTATCGCGGATAGCACTCGTAGGCACTCCCGGCAATGGTGATGAGCGATAGCGCATGGCGACTTGATGGCAGCGTGTTTCTAGCTATCTCTCGGCCACAAGCCATTGGAATGTCTCACCGATGCGGACGAGGCGACGGCTGGCAAGGTTTTTGAGGCTGAGAGCGCTTTCTTGTCTCCTGTCGTCGTCGCGGCCCATTGTTTGTGGGCTCGTAGCTTTTGTCCGGATCTGGATTAAAAAATTCTACCTTAGCAAGAATGGATTGTGATGATTGGGCGCGTGTTGGGGAGTTCTGATCAGATGGATCTCTCTCCGGAAGAATATGTCACCTCGTTGTATCGGACGCTGCTCAAGAGAGAGCCTGACGATGAGGGGCTCAATAACCATGTGCGTGCGCTGCGTGGTCACGGAGATCACACAAGAATCCTAAGGGCTTTTCTGGAAGCCCCGGAATTTGCGAATATAGATAGGGGAAGTGGCCGCGAGAGCGTCATCTTTCCAGCGTTCAGCGATATCGATAGTGATCCACTGAACAATAAAATGATTATTGAGTGCAGCCGCGGGCATTTCTCCGATCTCGATTTTATTAAGAAGCTCGGAAATAGGTCAAAGCTCTTCGGTAGAAAGAAGAGAAAAATTTCTACTGTTGCGATCTATTATCCAAAGCTCAGCAACGGAGGTACGGAGCGCGTCAGTTCTCGGCAGATATTGGCGTGGACGAGTCTGGGCTATCGGGTGGTGTTGATAACGGATCTCCCGGCTGACCCGGTGGCGGATTATGACTATGGCGACGTGAAGCGGTTCATCATACCGCCGAAGATGATGGACAATCACGACTATCGAGACAGGGGGCACGCGCTAACGAAAGTGCTCATCGAGCAGAATGTTGATGTGTTCGTCAACAACCTCTGGGATGAGACTTCCACCGTTTGGGACGTCCTCGTTGCCAAGAGCCTCGGTATTCCGGTAGTGGTGGGCTGGCACAATATATTCGACACCCGCATCCGAAACCCGGGAGACCTGCACCTCGCTAACGTGCGCTTCTCGGGATATAAATATGCCGACCTTGTCACGGTTCTAAGTACGGTCGACAAGCTTTGGTTCCGTGACCGTGGCGTGGCTGCGCGCGTAGTATATAATCCGCTGACGTTCGATAGCCTTCCTGAAAAGGTTGCGCCCCTGGCTGGTAGGACGGTGGTATGGGTTGCGCGTGCGGAACGGCATCAGAAGCGACTTGACCTTGCGATCCAGATGTTCCCGCTTGTTTTGGCGCGGGTCCCGGACGCCAAGTTGTTGATCGTCGGTGGCGGACCAGATCTGGAATGGGCGAAGGAGTATGCCCGTTCGCTGGGTATCGCAAAGCACGTCGAGTTCACGGGATATACAACGGACGTCGCCAAGCACCTAGCTCGATCCGACGTTCATATTCTCACCTCCGAATTCGAAGGGTGGTGCTTGGCCCTTGGTGAAGCGTGGGCCTACGGTGTGCCGAGTGTGATGTTTGAGCTGCCGTATCTGGAGTATGTTCAAAGCGGTAAGGGGTACATTCCAGTCGAGATGCTGGACATTTCCGGGATGGCGGATGCGGTCTCCAAGCTCCTTCTGGACAGCGACCTGCGGAAGAATTTGGGGCGGGAGGCCCGTGAGGTAATCGAGGAGTTCGATAAGGTCAGCGTCAAAGACGAATGGCGCAGAATATTCGACGACATCGAGACCAAGGATGATCTCGAAACGCCTCTCCTGCCCGAATATGAGCTGCGCGGGCTCTCGGCGCTTACTACGGTGCTGGGTGATCGATTTTTGAGCCTGGAGACGCCTCGCGCGGATAATTATGTTCCCGTGCTGCCAAGCAACGTGCGCCCCGAGCCACCTCGGAAGAAGCGTACGCGACGTTTGCTGAAAATCGCGCGTGCGGTAGCTGCCCCTTATGCGCTCGTTAAGCGTTCCGCGCAGAAGTCGCTTATTCCGGACCGGCGGCTGAAGATGATCGATTTGTCGCATGTCGGCCTGGGCGATAATCTTATGATCTGGACCGGCCTCTTCACTCTACTGGATAATGGCGTACCGCTTTGTGCGCCCGGATGCGTAATCCATGTTCAACCCATCCTCGCGGAATTGGCGTCGCGCTTCTTTGCTCGCTTCGGGTTGGTCGTTCAGCGTGGCCGTCCTGAAACGCAGTTGAGTCCAATCTATTCGCCGCTGCCGCCTGCGAGTTCAAAGGAGTGGTGGGGTGCCTATATCGGCCGCGATTGGCGGATGAATTGGGTAGAAGCTCTCGATCAACAGAAAACCTTTCCTCGAAATGGGGCGGATCTGTCCTTCGCGGCGCGCATGCGGTTGTCGATTTCGGAGCGCCTTCTATATCGTCGCAATGGCTGGGCGGAAGCAACGCCGGGTTACATTGGTTATCGAGTCTGGCTGCCACTGGCTCTAAATCACGGCATCTATCCGATCGTATTCCTGTCACAACTCAAGCGATCACTAGCCACCATGCGGCAGGTCGTCTCCGAATATGTTGACGAAATCACGCCCGCCTCGGATCGTGATCGATACGCCGGAAACGCCGCTTTTCCGAGCGGGAAATCGTTCCAGACCATTCCGCCGCAGACCTTCAATGATATCGATCAGGCGCTGGGAGGTGGTTTTTTCACCTGCTACGTGCAGAGCGATAGTCCATGGCGGCATGACTATGAATGCGCAGCAATCGTGACCGAGAGTCTCTCTGACATCAGGGACACTTTCCGGATTATCAAGTATTCGAAGAGTCTGCTGACTACGGACAGTTTTACCTCACACCTTGCTCAGTTGCTGCGCGACGATTTCGTTCTGGTGTTGAGTCGCGACATGCAGGAGAGCATCCTCCACCCAGGCGCCAATCCGAAAATCATGGCGAATCATCCAGCATGTGCGCCTTGTAATTATCAGGAGCGATATCATTTCGATCGGTGCGTGGCAGGATACAAATACTGTATCGCATTCGAGAATCCGATATTCGCTCAGAGTATAGCCAGTTGCTTTCGTGCCTGAATGATCCTCGTTTAATAGATGCGTATTTTGATCTGCACTAATGCTTACCCTCCCCATTTTATGGGGGGGGCGGAGCTCGTTGCTCATGAGCAGGCCAAGTTATTGGTTGGGTCTGGCCATGAGGTCGAGGTTTTTGCGGGCGATATCGGTGCAGTCGGTGAGCGGCACTCCCGAATCGAAGGGCGCTATGAGGGCGTTCGACTCCATCGAATCAAAACTGATCCTGAAGACTATAATCCTGAATTTCTAAATTTTCTGCATTCTGAGATAGATGATCATTTCAGAAGCGTGTTGAGAGATTTTAGGCCAGACATTGTTCATTTTCATAATTTGATAGGCCTTTCGGTCAAGCTTCCGATCATCGCACGATCAGCCAGCATTTTAACGATCTGTACGCTCCATGATCTTTGGGGTTTCTGTCTCAAGAATACGGCGATCCGATGGGACGGCGCTCCATGTCGGGATATCTCGCTTTGTGGGCGCTGCCTTCCGCGGATTCATGATGGAAGGGGACTCGATGTTCCTATCCGCTTTCGCAAGGATACGATCAAGCTGGCGCTCGATCACATCGATCATTTCATCGCTCCGAGTCAGTACATCGCGGATCGCTATGTATCGGCAGGACTTTCGGCGAAACGAATCTCGGTCATTCCCAATGGCATCGATATCGATCGCTTTTCTCCTTCACGCCATTCGAGTGAAGATGGTCCTGTGCGCATCAGTTTTGTCGGCCATTTTGGTGCGCATAAAGGCGTGAGTACTCTATTGTCGGCGCTGTCGATGTTGGAGATGAAGAATCGCGTCCGCCTCCAGTTGGCGGGAGAGGGGCCGGAAAAGGAGCGCTATCTTTCAGAAATCGACGCGCTTGGAATAGGGGAGGCGGTATATTTTTGCGGTCAGGTCAAGCACACTGAGATCGCGGATATCTATGATAGAAGCGACATCGTTGTATTGCCATCGGTGTGGGACGAAAATCAACCAGTTTGCCTGATGGAAGCCATGGCTTCGGGGCTGCCTGTGGTTGCGTCGAACAAAGGGGGGATTCCCGAGCTGATCGAGCACGGGCGTAACGGTTTGCTGTTCAACGCTGGGGACGCGAATGATCTCGCTAGGCAATTGGATCGGCTGATCGATATGCCGGCGTTAAGGAGGGCTATGGGCCTTGAAGGCCGACGGCGTGTGGAAAGCCTAACCTATAAACGCCAGATCGAGCTGCAGGTTGCTCGTTACCAGTCAATAGCGGTCCGTTCGCCGGAAAACGCGACGCCCCCGCGGCTTGCAGGTTTCATTGGAGAGTGCAGAGAAGGAACGCGCGTTGAAAATGCCATGCCTTCTCCGGGGTTGGAAGACCGACCAGAATATCTCGTGCCGTATCAATGGATGTCAGATTCTGAGCAGCTGATATTCGGCCGTTTTTTTCTGCTCACTGCGGGGCCCATATCCAGAGTTCTCAGGCTTATGGGTAAGGATACCGTGATTCCATATCCCGATTGGATTTATAGTTTCCGCAAGAAGGTTAAAAGCTGGATTTCGTCACGATAGGATGTGGTAGGATATCTATCGGGGCACTTGCGGTTGACATTCCAAATGGAACTGATCGGCGTGGCTGGCACATCCGGCCTGAGGCGGCAGGATGTTGTACAGCTAGCGCATGTAGCTCAGCTGGTGGTCATCGGGGAAGTTAAGTCGCGACATGTTGTCATTACCTTATACCAAGGCGCATTGTATCTGACGTGCTCTGACGTGCTGACGTGCTCCCCTGAAATGTGACCGCGGATAAGTAGAGTCCGACACGCGAAGGGAGTCGGACGGGATGAAGCGGAGCAGGTTCAGCGAAGAGCAGATCATCGGGATATTGAAGGAGCAGGAAGCGGGGATGGCGACGGCGGATGTATGCCGGCGCCACGGGATCAGCCCAGCGACGTTTTACAACTGGAAATCGAAGTTCGGCGGGCTGGAGGTGTCGGAGACCAAGCGGCTA
>NZ_JBFUHB010000035.1:0-39291 GCF_056402595.1 Sphingomonas sp. P3_C6 | reverse complement strand
CCGACCCGTCCGAGGCGGAAGGGCTTCCGTCCGCACCATCCTCTTCCTCGTCGCCAATATCGCCCGCAAGTTCGACCCGACCCTGAACGACTTCCATCAACGACTCACCCAACAGGGAAAACCAAAAATGGTCGTCCGCATCGCCCTTGCAAGAAAACTCCTCGTCAGACTCAATTCAAAGGCACGCGAAACACGCGCACAACTCGCCATCGCTCTTTGAAATCGTTGACACGCCAGATAGTCGCTCAGCGCTAGTTACGACACGGGTGCCTCAGTCGGGCTCGCGCTTCGCACCGTCCAGTGTGCGGTCCACCCGCGCCCGTGCCTCGCGCGCCGCCCGCTTCTCGTCCCTGGTCTGCCCGAACAGTCGGCGATTGGCAGCCGCTGCCGCATCCCTGTCGGCACGGGCGCGCGCCTTGCGGGCGCTGCGTAGATTGATGATCTCGGCCATGCCCCAACGATATCGTCGGGCGGCCGGCGGCGCCAGCGCCCGTGCGCGCGGCAGGGCGATCAGCGCGCCGGCGAGCCCGATCGCCGTATCCGGTGCCCACAAGGCGGCGCGGCTCCTCCCCCCAAGCAGGCGTCCGGATGAGGGGAAGCGAGGTTCGGGACGCCAGCGAATGGCCCCTACTCGGCCGCCGCCAGCAGCGATTCAGCGCCGCCCAAGTCGACCGAGACCAGCCGGCTCACCCCGCGTTCGATCATCGTCACGCCGAACAGCCGGTGCATGCGGCTCATCGTCACGGCATTGTGGGTGACGATCAGGTAGCGGGTCGCGGTCTCGCGTGTCATCGCATCGAGCAGGTCGCAGAAACGCTCGATATTCGCGTCGTCGAGCGGCGCATCGACCTCATCGAGCACGCAGATCGGCGCCGGGTTGGTGAGGAACAGGCCGAAGATCAGCGCGACCGCGGTCAACGCCTGCTCGCCACCCGACAACAGGGTCAGCGACTGGAGCTTCTTGCCCGGCGGCTGCGCCATGATCTCCAGCCCCGCCTCGAGCGGATCGTCCGAATCGACCAGTTCCAGATGCGCCTGGCCGCCGTTGAACAGGGTTGTGAAAAGCCGGCGGAAATGCCCGTCGACCGCCTCAAACGCAGCCAGCAGGCGTTGCCTCCCTTCGCGGTTCAGCGTGCCGATGGACCCGCGCAGCCGGTTGACCGCGAGCCCAAGTTCCTCGCGCTCGGCGACGTTGCCGACGCTCGCCGCTTCCAGCTCGGCGAGTTCGGTTTCGGCCACGAGGTTGACCGGGCCGATCCGCTCGCGATCGACCAACAATTTGTCGTGCGCGGTGGATTCGTCCTGCGGTGCGCGGACGACGTCCGACTCGAACCCGACCCGTTCCGGCAGCAGCACCGACGGGCATTGGAATCGCTCGCCCGACAGGCGGTTCATCTCGATCCGCCGGGCCTCCTGATTCTCCGCCCGGGCGCTGGCGCCTGCACGGGCCTCTCGCGTTTCTGCCAGCGTCTCGCTCGCGGCGCGGGCAGCCTCCTCGGTCAGGCGAAGGGCGACTTCCGCCTCGCGCTCGGCCACCATCGCGGTATCGGCCTCGGCACGGGCGGTGCCATGCGACGCCTGCAGCGTCTCGATCTCGGCTGCAAGCATGACAGGCTTGCCGGCCAGTTGCCCGGATTCGCGCGCCAGATCGGCCTCGCGCTTGTCCATCTCGGCGATCCGCCGCGCCGCTTCGCCGGCACGGTTCTTCCAGCCCTTGCTCTCGGCCGTCCCGGCGGCGAGCCGTTCGCGGTCCTGGCTGATCGCACGGTCGAGCGCGGTGCGCTCGGCCCGGGCGGTGGCGACGGTGGTGCGCCTGGCCTCGGCCTCGGACGACAGGACCGAAACCCGTTCCCGCGTGGCGCTGCCATCGGGAAGCGCCGCCTTCACCTTGACGGCGCGCGCCACCTCGGCCTGAGCCTCCTCATGCTCGGCGACGATGCGTTGCCTGCGGGTGTCGAGATCGGCGCGCTGTGCCTCGATCCGCTCGATCGCGGCGGCGGCGCGGTCCTCGGTGCGGGCCGCGTCGCGGGCATTGGTTTCGGCGCCTTCGAGCAGCCGGCGCGCATCGACCGCGGCGCGGCGCGCCTCGGCGATCGCGTCGTCGATCCGGTTCAGCTCGGCATCGCAGGCATCGACCTGGCGCACCGCCGCCGGACGCGCCGCCTCGATCGCGCGAAGGCGGTTCATCCGCTCGAGCCGAGCCGCCGCCTCGGCCCCGCCCGACTTCGCGACATAGCCGTCCCAGCGGCGCAGCAGGCCCGCCGTCGTCACGAGACGCTGTCCCACCGCGAGCGGCTGCTTCGAATCGCTGTCGGCGACGAACACCTGCGCCATGCGTCGTGCGAGCGCGGCCGGCGCCGAAACATGATTGGCCAGCGCGACCGTCCCGGACGGGCCGGAGGGATCGCCCGGCGCCGGCACGGCACCCGCCCAGAAACGCTCGGCGCTCGAATCGAGCCCGGCTTCGAGATCGTCGCCCAGAGCCGCCGCGAGCGCGCGTTCATATCCCGGATCGGCACGAAGCTGGTCGAGCAGCCGATCCTTGCCGTCGCGCCGCGTCGCCTTGGTCAGGGCGGTCGCCTCGCTGTCGAGGGCGCTCAGCTCGGCATGGGCGCCGGCACGGGCCGACTGAGCCCGGTCGCGCGATCCGATCGCCTCGCGCTCACTCGCATCGGCGCGGGCAAGACCGGTCCGCGCCGATTCGGCGTGGCGTAGCGCCTGAGCACGAGTCTCCGCGGCCTTGGTCCGCTCGGCGAGCAATGGCGCCGTATCGCCCAGCGCTTTAGCTTCGGCCGTCACCCGCGCGAGATCGCGGTCGCTGCGCTCGGCACGGGCTCGTGCTGCCGCCAATGCCGCCTCGGCCACGCGTGCATCGGCTGCCTCGCTCGCCTGGGCGGCAAGAGCCTGCGCCAGCGCGACCTCGGCATCCCGCGCGGCGCGCTCGGCCGCGGCCAGCGCGGTGTCGAGTCGCGGCGACCGCGCGGTGGCCTCGGTGATCCTGCCTTCGAGAGTCTTCGCTTCGTCGGCCAGTCGGGCGATCGCCTCGGCCGCATCGTTCGCCAGCGATCCTTCGCGCACCCGGTCCTCGGTCAGCCGCGCACGGCTGTCGGCCAGATCGGAGAGCCGCCGCTCCGTCGCGGCAAGCTCGGTGCGCAATGCCGCAAGCTGATGCCCCGCCTCGCTCGCCCTGTCGCGTGCCGCCTGCGCGGCGGCGCGTGCCATCGCCAGCTTCTCGGTCGCGTCATTCTGATAGGCGGCGGCAGCGCGCTGGGCCTCGGCCGCCTCGGCGACACGGGTCTCCGCCGCCGCTGCTTCGGCCTTGGCCGTATCTGCCGCCGTCGACGCCTCCCGCCAGCGGGAGAAGATCATACGCGCCTCGGCCACCCGGATCTGGTCCGAGAGCAGCCGGTACCGCTCCGCCTGCCGCGCCTGGCGCTTCAGCGCCGCGGCGCGCGCATCCTGGTCGGCGATTACCTCGTCGAGCCGGGTCAGGTTCGCCTCGGTCGCGCGCAGCTTCTGCTCCGCATCCTTGCGGCGGACATGCAGGCCGGCGATCCCGGCAGCTTCCTCCAGCATCGCGCGACGCTCGGCCGGTTTGGCCGCGATCACCGCGCTGATCTTGCCCTGGCTCACCAGAGCCGGACTATGCGCGCCCGTCGCGGCATCGGCGAACATCAGGGCGACGTCCTTCGCCCGCACGTCCCGCCCGTCGATGCGATAGGCCGATCCGGCACCACGCTCGATCCGGCGGACGACCTCGGTCTCGTCGCCGGTGATCTCGGTCAGGATCGAGACCTCGGCGAAGTCGCGGGCGGGCCGGGTCGAGGTGCCGGCGAAGATGACATCGTCCATCCCGGCGCCGCGCAGCGACCGGGCGGATGTTTCACCCATGGTCCAGCGCAGCGCCTCAAGCAGGTTGGATTTGCCGCAGCCATTCGGCCCGACGATTCCGGTCAGCCCGGGCTCGATCCGCAGGTCAGCAGGATCGACGAAGCTCTTGAAGCCCGTCAGCCTGAGCCGCGTGATCTGCACCGGGCCGCCCCCCGCCCCGCCGCGCCGTTACAGCGCGCCGGCCGCCTTGAGCGCCGGCTGCAGCGACTTCCAGTCCGCCACGTTCTGTATCACGTCGCCATTGACGATGAAGGTGGGCGTACCCTGGATCTTGAACGTCTGGTTCGCCGCGTCGGTGTTCTTGGCGATCTCGGCCAGCATCGTGGGATCCGCGAGGCAAGCGCGCGCCTTGGCATCGGGAACGCCGCGCTGCTTCACGAAATCGAGATAGCCGTAGAATTGCGCGAGATACCCGACCACGGCGGCGGGCGGTGCGTTCTGCAGCTTGGCCTGATCGGCCTCGGGAATCTTCTTGCTGCCATCGCCGAGCAGCTGCGGCTGCGAGATCATCATCTGCTCGAGCATCGGGAAGAACTGGTTTGGTTCGACGCAGTGGCCGAGCAGGATCGGGCCGATATCGACCTCGGCATGGATCGGGAAATCGCGGAATTCATAGGAGAGCTTGCCCGAGGCAATCGGGCCGGCCTTGAGCGCCGGGAAACCCTCGGCATCGAAGGCAGCACAGTGCGGGCAGGTGCGCGAGCCATATTCGATCAGCTTCACCGCCGCATTGGGGTTGCCCATGCGATAGCCGCCCTCGGGCGTCTTGCTGACGGTATCGACCCAGCTCTTGCCGGCCGGCGCGGCGACAGCCGCGGCCGGTGCAGCAGCGGGCGCAGCCGCGGTACCGTTGCCGTCAGTGCCTGAGCCGCCCGATCCACAACCGGCGAGGAGCAGGGCCGGCAGGGCGGCATAGGCGATGCGGAATTTCATGGGAGTCTCCGTGTTGAAACGTCGTGAATCACTTGGCGCCGGCCGCGCGGAGGCTCTTCTCCAGCACGGCCCATTCGGTGGTGTCGACGGTCTTGCCGTTCAGCTCGAACGCCGGCGTGCCGTGGATCTTCGCCCAGGAGGCCGAGGTGTTCTTCACCACCACCGCCTGCTCGGCCTCATTGGCGAGGCACACGCCGATCGCAGCATCGGTCATGCCACGCTTGGTCATGATGTCGCTCAGCCCCGATCCGTCGGCCAGCGCCTTGAGCTGCGCCGGCTGGGGATAAGCTGCGATCCGCGCGCCATTAACCGATTCGAATCGCGATCCGCGCTCGATCCAGTCGTCCTGCGCCGCGAAGATCGCATCGGTCGTCGCGAAGAACCCCTTGGAGCCGGTGCATCGCGCAAGCAGGGCGGCGGTCAGGTCCAGCCGGTCGCGGACTGCGTTCCGCAGCTCGACGCTGGTCGAACCCGAACGGACCATCTGGCCGCGCAGCACGCTGCCCGATTCGGCGATGAAGTGTGCGCAATGCGGGCAGGTGTAACTGACATATTCGACCAGCTTCACCTTCGCATTGGGGTTGCCGATGACGAAGCTGCCGTTCGCGGACTTGGTGACGACACCAGTCCAGTCGCGGCCCGCCGCCATGGCGATCGACCCGAATCCGGCAAACAGCGCCACCAGGGCAAGCAGATAGCGCATCATATGGTTCGTCATTCCTCCGCCTGTCCGACCACCGGCGCCCCGCGCGTCGCGGCGACACCGGCCGCCAGCGCCTCGAGCACTGCCTTCAGCTCAGGATCCGCAATGGTGCGCAGGCTCGCCCCAAGCTCGACCGGTATCGGCTTGAGCGAGGGCGGCGCGGGCCGCGGGCGCGGCGCGGCGACATCACCCTGACGAATGCTCACGCGCGAAATGGCGCCATAGCCGAAGAAGCGATTGACCCGCTCGACGATCTCCGGCGCGATATGCTGCATCATCGTCGCATGTGCGCCGCGCACGACCAGGTTGAGCGTGCCGTTGGTGCGCTCGCCCTGCGGGAATTTGATCGATTCGGGGGCCGAGACGCCGGCATAACGGGTCCCCACAATTTCCGGCCAGCGGCTGACGATCGCGCTCTGCACGAAGCCGAATTTGCGGAAGGCCGCGCGGCCGATATCGGGCAGCAGCTCGGAAACCGCACGCGCACGACCGCCCCGCGGCTTCTCCGCCTTCGGTTCGGGCCTGGGAGCCGGGACGCCGCGCTTGCTCATTAGCACGTCCATGCCATAGCGATGCCGTGCCCGCCAAGCTCCCCCCGTCCGAAATCGCAGCCAACCTTCTCGCCTGGTATGACCGCCATGCGCGCGACCTGCCGTGGCGCAGCCCGCCCGGTGCCCCGCGCGCCGACCCGTACCGGGTATGGCTGTCCGAGATCATGCTGCAGCAGACGACTGTCGCGACGGTGCGCCCGCGCTTCGAGGAGTTCGTGGCGCGCTGGCCCGATGTCGAGTCGCTGGCGAGCGCGAGCGACGCCGACCTGATGGCCGCTTGGGCCGGGCTCGGTTATTATGCCCGGGCCCGCAACCTGATCGCCTGCGCGCGCGCCGTAGTTGCCGCAGGTGGAGCTTTCCCCGGCACTGAGGAAGGGTTGCGCGGCCTGCCCGGTGTCGGTGCCTATACCGCCGCGGCAATCGCCGCGATCGCCTTTGGAGAGCGCGCTGTGGTGGTCGACGCCAATGTCGCGCGAGTCGTCGCCCGGCTGTTCGCGATCGTCGAGCCGCTGCCTGGCGCGATGCCCCAGATTCGCACCGCGGCCGATTCGATCACACCGGACGCCCGGTCGGGCGATCTCGCCCAGGCGATGATGGATCTCGGCTCGGCGATCTGCACGCCGCGCAATCCGAGCTGCCTGCTCTGTCCGCTTGCTAAATCGTGCCGCGCCTTCGCCTTGGGCGATCCGGAAAGCTTTCCGGAGAAGAAGACCAAGGCGGCCAAGCCGCAGCGCTACGGCACGATCTTCTGGGTCGAGCGCGGCGGGCGGGTGCTGCTGGTGCGCCGCCCGCCCAAGGGGTTACTTGGCGGCATGCGCGCATTGCCGACCGGTCCCTGGACGGCCGCACCGCCGGGGCTGGAAGAGCCGCCGATCGCCGCAGACTGGACGATGCGGGATGGGACAGTCGCGCATGTCTTCACCCATTTCAGGCTCGAACTCGCGCTTGCGGTCGCGCGGACCGAGGCGCATTCGAGCAGCGGTGACAATTGGGGCGAATGGTGGCCGATAGCCGATATCGAATCGGCGGGGCTGCCGACCGTCTTCGCCAAGGCGGCAGCGGCGATCACGGCCAAGGCGGTCGTAAGCAGGAGAGCGGAATGAGATTTCGGGCATTGGCATCTGCAAGCGCGCTGATCGCACTCCTGGCCGGCGGGGCGCTCGCCTATGAGGCGGCACCCCAGGCCCAGCTCGCTTCCCCCGCCGCCGAATCTCCTCTTCCCGCCACCCAGGCGCTGTTCGATTCCTATGTCTCGACGGGCAAGATGCCGGGCATCGTCGGCGCCTTCGGCGTGGGCGAGCGGCCCACCATTTTCGTCAGCGCCGGCCGGATCGCCGACGAACCGACCGCGATGGCCGCCGGCCCCGACAGCCTGTGGCGGGTCTATTCGATGACCAAGCCGATCACCGCCATGGCGGCAATGATCCTGGTCGAGGAAGGCAAGATCAAGCTCGACCAGCCGGTCAGCGATTTCATCCCGGCCTTCAGGGCGATGCGGGTGCAGATCAGCCCCGATTCGCTGGAGAGCCGCCCGGCCGCGCGGCCGATCACGATCCGCAACCTGCTCACCCATACTGCCGGCCTCGGCTACACCATCATCACCAAGGGGCCGCTGCTCGCCGAGTATAACCGGCTGGGCCTCAACCCCGGCGCGCTCAGCGCACCGCTGGAGATCGCCGCGCGCAAGACGAGGCCGGCGACGCTCGAAGCCTTTGCCAACCGCGTCGCCGAGGCGCCGCTGATCGCCGATCCGGGCACCCGATGGAGCTATTCGATCGGGCTCGACGTGATGGGCCGGGTGATCGAGGTGGCAGGCGGCATGCCCTTCGACACCTTTGTGCAGAAGCGAATCTTCGATCCGCTCAAGATGACGTCGAGCTATTGGACGGTACCGCAGAGCAAGGTCGGGCGGTTCGCCACCAACTATATCTTCCAGCGCGAGGCGATGGTGCAGCTGGCGCAGGGGCGGCCGGTCGATGTCTCGAAGATCGATGAGAAGTTGCGGATCCCGATCGACCCGGCGGCGAGTTCCGTCTGGCTCTCGCCACCGAGCTTTCCCTATGGCGGTGCCGGGCTGGTGATGTCGGCGCGCGATTACGACCGGTTCCTCCACGCATTGCAGGATGGCGGCGCGCTCGATGGCGTGCGGGTGCTGAAGCCGGAAACGGCCAGGCTGATGATGTCGAACCTGCTGCCCCCGGGCGTGACCTACACCCCCACCCCTGACGGCACGCCGATGCCCCGGATGGGCTATGGTGCCGGCGGCTCCGTCTATCTGGAGGACAAGCCCGGCGGCGGCGCCAGGGGCACCTATGGCTGGGGCGGCGCGGCTGGCACGATCGCTTGGGTCGACCCGGCGCGTAAGGCGCGCGGCGCGGTGATGGTCAATTATTTCCCCGCCGACCAATGGGGAATGCGCAAGACCGTTGTGACCACGCTGATGACCGATCTCACCCGCTACAAATGAGTCCCCCCATGATCGCACCAGGCTTTACCGGCAGCACGCTCGACCGGGCCGATCCGCTTCGCCAGGATCCGGGGGCGCTTGCCGCCGCGCTGGGCGACTGGCGCGCGCGGCTGCTCGTGCTCGACAATTTTGAACCCGAGCTCGACGGCGAGGGGCGCCTCGTCTGGACCAATCTGGCCGATGCACCCGACGGGTCGGACCTGCTGCTGCTTGGCCTTGACGAAGGCAAACCCTGCTTCGCCGCCCTGACGCCGGGCATGAAGCCCCCATCGGGGCGGCCGATGCGCATGTTCGGGCTGCTCGACCGGATCGCCCCGGGCGAGGCCGCCACCTATGCCGCCGCGCGCAGCCTGCTCGATTGGCATACGCGCCACCGCTTCTGCGCCAATTGCGGCACCCCGACTGAGATCTACCGCGCCGGCTGGGGCCGGAAATGCCCCAATTGCCACGCCGATCACTTCCCGCGCGTCGACCCGGTGGTGATCATGATCGCCGAGCATGACGGCCGCGCGCTGCTCGGCCGCCAGCCAGCCTGGCCAGCGGGGCGCTATTCCGCCCTGGCCGGTTTCCTGGAACCCGGCGAATCGATCGAGGAAGCGGTCGCGCGCGAGATCAAGGAAGAGGCGGGCGTGACCGTCACCGATGTCCGCTACATCGCGAGCCAGCCCTGGCCCTTTCCCTCGTCACTGATGATCGCCTGTGTCGGCACCGCGCTGGACGATGCGCTGACGATCGACAGGCATGAGCTGGAAGATGCGATCTGGGTGTCGCGGGAAGAAGTGCGAACGATCCTGGCCGGGGGAGAAGGGTCGTTCCTGCCACCGCCACCCTACGCGATCGCCTTCACGCTGCTCACCGAGTGGGCGAACTCGTAGCTCATCCCCGGCGCCGGGAAGGCTGAGCTTAACCCCGCGCGCGGGCCTGGCGGTAAGTGCCGAGCACCCGCACCCATTTCGCATGGAAACCGAGCTCGGCCAGCGCATTGTCCAGCCCCGGATCACCCGGCCGTCCCTCGACATCGGCGTAGAATTCGGTGGCCGCAAAGGTACCGCCGCGCTGGTAGCTTTCCAGCTTGGTCATGTTGACGCCGTTGGTCGCGAAGCCGCCCATCGCCTTGTAGAGCGCGGCGGGCACGTTCTTCACCTCGAAGATCAGTGTCGTCATGAACGGCCCGTCGCCGATCGGCGCATGGCCGGCGCGTGCCAGCACGAGGAAACGCGTGGTGTTGTGATCCGCATCGGCGATGCCGTCACATAGAATGTCGAGGCCGTAGATCGGCGCCGCCATAGGCGGTGCCAGCGCGGCGAGCGTGGGATCACCCTTCTCGGCGACCAGTGCCGCCGCACCCGCGGTATCGGGGTAGGCCACCGGCACGATGTTACGCTCGCGCAGCCAGTGGCGGCACTGGCCGAGCGCTTGGGGATGGCTCGTCGCCTCACGCACTCCCTCGATCGGGCCTGATCCCATCAGCGCATAGTGAATCGGCAGGAAATGCTCGCCGGTGATCACCAGGCCCGACTCGGGCAGCAGGAAATGCATGTCGGCGACACGGCCGTGCAGCGAATTCTCGATCGGGATGATCGCGCAATCGGCCTTGCCGTCGCGCACCGCATCGAGCGCATCGGCGAAGTCGAAACAGGGCAAAGGCAGGCAATCCGGAAACGCCTGAAGGGCCGCGATGTGCGAATTGGCGCCGGGGGCGCCCTGAAAAGCGACCGCGCGGTCGGAGTGCGCGGAGGCTTCCTCGATCATGCGCGCGACGATAGGGCGCGCGGGGGCTGCGAAATTGTCCATGGAGCGGCGCGCTTACCGGTGCGTTTCTTCTTGCACAAGCGCGGCTTGCGGTGACGCTCCACCGAATCTAAAGGGAGCCGACTTTCCGACAGGGGCAACTTGGCAATGGATAATCGGACGAACACGATCGCGGGCTGGGTGCTCGGCGCATGCGGCGTGGCGCTGGGGCTTACGATCGTGGGCGGCGTGCTGTTTCAGCCCCATCATCTCGAGAAGATGGGCTACCCGATCGAGGGCGTTGCGGAAGAGGGCGCGGGCGGCGGAGAGGCTGCCGTTCCGATCGCGACTCTGATGGCGACGGCCGATCCCGCCAAGGGCGCCGAGGTGTTCAAGAAGTGCGCCGCCTGCCACACGATCAACCAGGGCGGCCCGAACGGCGTCGGCCCGAATCTCTACGCTACGCTCGGCGAAGGCATTGCCGAGGGCAAGGGCGGCTTCGCCTTCTCCGACGCACTGAAGGCCAAGGGGGGCAAATGGGACTTCGAGGCGATGAACACGTGGCTGACCAGCCCGCGCGCCTTCGCCTCGGGCACGAAGATGACCTTTGCCGGCCTGGGCAACCCGCAGGACCGCGCGAACGTCATCGCCTATCTCAACCAGCAGGGTTCGAACCTGCCTCTGCCGGCAGCGCCCGCCGCTGGTGCGGCGCCTGCCGCGGCCGAAGGTGCGGACGCCAACGCTTCCGCTCCGGCAGCCAATGCATCCGAAGGCGCCACTTTGGCACCGGGCGCGCCGTCGATCGATCCGGCCGCAGCGGTACAGGCCGAAAAGAAGAAGTAATCCGGCCCCGGTGAAAGCCGGGACGCCGATATGAAAAAGGCCGTGCCGGGGGCGCGGCCTTTTTTATGTACCCGTCGGCTGAGTTATTCCGCCTTGCCGTCGGGTTCGCGGTAAAAGTCCTGCACGACCTTCCAGGCTTCTTCCGCCGTTTCGACGAAGGTGAAGATATTAAGGTCGCGCGCCGAGATGACGCCTTCCTCGACCAGCGCCTCGAAATTGACGACCCGGTTCCAGAATTCGCGCCCGAACAGCAGCACCGGGATCGGTTTGATCTTGCCGGTCTGGATCAGGGTCAGCAGCTCGAACAGCTCGTCGAACGTACCGAATCCGCCAGGGAAGGCGGCCAGCGCGCGGGCGTGCAGCAGGAAGTGCATCTTGCGCAGCGCAAAATAGTGGAACTGCATGCTGAGCGACGGCGTGACATAGGGATTCGGCGCCTGCTCGTGCGGCAGCACGATGTTCAGCCCGATCGATTCGCACCCTGCCTCGGCCGCGCCGCGATTCGCCGCCTCCATGATCGAAGGGCCACCGCCGGAGCACACCACGAAGTGGCGCTTGCCGGCTTCGTCCCGCTCGCAGGCGCTGGCGAGCTGCGCGAGCTGATAGGCGACGTCGTAATATTTCGACTTGGCGACCAGGCTCTTGGCGATGCGGATCGCCTCCTCGCCCTCGGCGAGTTCGAGCAGCGCCTGGGCCTTGGCCGGCTCGGGGATTCGCGCCGACCCATACATCACGAAGGTGGAGGCGATGTTCGCCTCGGCCAGGATCAGCTCGGGCTTGAGCAGTTCGAGCTGGAAACGGACCGGGCGAAGATCCTCCCGCAGCAGGAAATCCATATCCTGGAAGGCGAGGCGATAGGCCGGATTTTCGGTCTGGGGGGTGCTGATCCCGGCATTGGCGGTTTCGGCATCCTGGCGAGCGCGCGGAAAGACCCGCGACGGTACATGTGTCTCTGTCATTTGATCAGGTCCTAGCGGAAAAACGCCCCGAGATGAAGCTCAGCGGCAGAATCGCGCGTGATCGTCTTCCATGTGCAAGTGGTTGGCATGTGCCGCATTATAGTCAGGACTCAGCACGGTGCCGAAGCGCTTGCAGGCCGATGCGTGGATCACCTGCAGGAACTCGCGGACGGCCGGATCACTCGACCGCCAGCCGTTCAGTACGGTGATTCGCCGCCCGTCCTGAAGCACGAAGGCCGAGATATCGACCGCGTTGGCAATGGCATGGCCCGACAGCCGGCTGGCATTGGCGGCCGATCCGATCACGTTCCGGCAGGCATAGGAACCGAAGCTTTCGACCCGCACCAGATCGCTGCCGAGGATCTGCCGGGCGGCAGGCGCGACCGCGTGGCGAGTCCAGGCGGTAAAGGTCCGGGCCAGACCGCAGCGCATGCCCTTCAGATTGGTCACCGGCACGCCGATGTCGATCAGCTGGACCGACCCGATCACCGAGCACCCGCCGCCATAGTCGCGGTCTGGCAGCGGGCTGAAGCGCACCTGTTCCCGCGACAGATCGGCAAAGCAGGCCTGGGTTTCCCGAGAGGTCGGCAGGTTGAGCGTGACCGGCCGGGAACCAACCGGCCGAGGCGGCGGTGGGCGATCGTCGCCGCGGCCGCACCCGGCGAGCAGGAGCGTCACCATCGCCACTGCGGCAGTCCGTACCAGCCGACCCGGGAGCCAGCGGCCTATCGAATGCATCATGCACCACCCCAGAATCTTTGCGCCGGACGTATAGCGTGAGCCGTTCGTGGCAATGCCATGGTGCGCCAGCGCGTTCGTCCAGAATGCCGACCTGCATTTGCAATCACGCAAACACGGCACGGTGCAGGACGACGGATTGGGTGGCCGACAGCCTGCGGATCATCTTGGCCAGGCAGATCGCCAGCGGAATGTCGATCACCGGAGAAAGGAGGTTGAGTATGTCGACTGGCAACTGGCCCGACACGGTTTCGACTCTCATCGATAGCCGAAAGGAGATGTTGCTGAGGATCGTGGTGGCGATCCAAAGCCCCCACCACCAACGTAGCAGATCCGGCACCGGCACGCTTTCCGGGTCTTCGGGAGAGAAGCTCGCCTGCCAGCTTTGGCGGACGCCTTCGAACGGCTTCCAAAGGGTCGCAATCGGAATGAAGAAAAAACCGACATTCCAGCCGGGCGACATCGTCATCCAGTCAGTAAGTACATGGGCGTTGCGATTGACCCGATGGATCCATCGCAGGATCAGGAAGCCGGCGACGATGAAAGCCAGTGTTTGGGCGATTCCGCCAAGCCCGACGATCATGTCGCTCAGTGCCATCTCCGGTGGTGAGACCGACATCGTCATTTCGGCCGATGGATCGAGCGCCGCCAGCTGAATGAGCTCAAATCCGCTGGCCAATCCAAATAGGATGTCGCACGCCAGCCAGACGAAGAGAGCGACAATGGCGCTCTTGCCAAGCGCCACCGGATCGCGGCCTGAATCCTGCATTTTTGCTCCCCCGTTTGCGACAAACTGCCCGACGCCCCGACATCCGTCCAGCGATATGCGCGTTGACTTCCCGGCACATATCGTTAGGGGCGGCGACGGGCCACGCGGTCCCAACGCCGCGCGTGCTCTCTGTAAGGAGAGACTACATGACTGACTTGACTGCGCCTCCGGCGACGAAGCCGACGCGTCCCTATTTCTCTTCCGGTCCCTGCGCCAAGCCGCCGGGCTGGACCCCCGAAAAGCTCCAGACTCAAGTGCTCGGCCGGTCGCACCGCTCGAAGCTCGGCAAGACGCGCCTGCAATACGCGATCGACCTGATGCGCGAGATGCTCCAGCTGCCCGATACACACCGCATCGGCATCGTCCCCGGGTCGGATACCGGCGCATTCGAAATGGCGATGTGGATCATGCTGGGCGCAAAGCCGGTCACCGCGCTTGCCTGGGAGAGCTTTGGCGAGGGCTGGGTCACCGATGCCGTCAAGCAGCTCGGCCTCGATCCGACGATCCTGCGTGCCGATTATGGTCAGCTTCCCGACCTCACCACAGTCGACTGGTCGAACGACGTGCTGTTCACCTGGAACGGCACCACGTCGGGCGTGCGCGTACCGAACGGCGACTGGATCCCCGACGACCGCGAGGGCCTGAGCTTCGCCGACGCGACCAGCGCGGTGTTCGCCTATGACATTCCGTGGGACAAGATCGATGTCGCCACCTTCTCCTGGCAGAAAGTGCTGGGCGGCGAAGGCGGCCACGGCGTCCTGATCCTCGGTCCGCGCGCGGTCGAGCGGCTTGAAAGCTACACGCCGAAATGGCCGTTGCCGAAGGTGTTCCGCCTCGTCTCCAAGGGCAAGCTGACCGAAGGCGTGTTCAAGGGCGAGACGATCAACACCCCGTCGATGCTCGCCGTCGAGGACGCAATCTTCGCCCTCGAATGGGCGAAGGATCTGGGCGGGCTGAAGGGCCTGATCGCCCGTTCGGACGCCAATGCCGCGGCGCTCGACAAGATCGTCGCTGATCGCCCGTGGCTCGGCCACCTCGCACTCGACGAGGCCTCACGGTCGAAGACCAGCGTGTGCCTGACGGTCGAGGGTGCCGACGAGGCGCTGATCAAGAAGCTCGCCGGCCTGCTCGAGGCAGAGCATGCCGCTTATGACATCGCGGGTTACCGCGATGCCCCGGCGGGCCTCCGGATCTGGTGCGGCGCGACCGTCGACACCGCTGATATCGAGGCGCTCGGCCCATGGCTCGACTGGGCCTACGCCTCGGTCACCGTCACGGCATGATTGCGTCGCCCCGGCGAAGGCCGGGGCTGCTCCCTGTCGGAGCGCACCTCCATAACCCAGCGACCCCGGCCTGCGCCGGGGTGACGAAGGAAATCACCATGCCCAAAGTCCTTATTTCCGACAAAATGGATCCCAAGGCCGCCCAGATCTTCCGCGAGCGCGGCGTCGAGGTCGACGAGATCACCGGCAAGACCCCCGACGAGCTGAAGGCGATCATCGGCCAGTATGACGGCCTCGCCATCCGCAGCTCGACCAAGGTAACCAAGGATATCCTGGCGCACGCCACCAACCTGAAGGTCGTCGGCCGCGCCGGCATCGGCGTCGACAATGTCGATATCCCGGCTGCCTCCGCCCAGGGCGTGGTCGTCATGAACACCCCGTTCGGCAACTCGATCACCACCGCCGAGCATGCCATCGCGCTGATGTTCGCCCTCGCCCGCCAGCTGCCCGAGGCCGATGCCTCGACCCAGGCCGGCAAGTGGGAAAAGAACCGCTTCATGGGCGTCGAGCTGACCAGCAAGACGCTCGGCCTGATCGGTGCCGGCAATATCGGGTCGATCGTCGCCGACCGTGCCCGCGGCCTGAAGATGAAGGTGATCGCCTATGATCCCTTCCTCACGCCCGAGCGCGCGATCGAGACCGGTGTCGAGAAGGTCACGCTCGAGGATCTGCTCGCTCGCGCCGACTTCATCACGCTTCACACGCCGCTGACCGACCAGACCCGCAACATCCTCTCGGCCGAAAACCTGGCCAAGACCAAGAAGGGCGTGCGCATCGTCAATTGCGCACGCGGCGGGCTGATCGACGAGGTGGCGCTGAAGGCCGGGCTCGATTCGGGTCATATCGCGGGTGCTGCGCTCGACGTGTTCGTCGAGGAGCCGGCCAAGACGTCGCCGCTGTTCGGCACGCCCAACTTCGTGTCCACGCCGCATCTCGGCGCATCCACCTCGGAAGCGCAGGTCAATGTCGCGATCCAGGTCGCCGAGCAGATGGCCGACTATCTCGTGTCGGGCGGCGTCACCAACGCGCTGAACCTGCCAAGCCTGTCGGCCGAGGAAGCCCCGAAGCTCAAGCCGTACATGGCGCTGGCCGAGAAGCTCGGCAGCCTGATCGGTCAGCTCGCCCATGGTGCCCTGTCCGGCATCAACATCGAGGTCGAGGGCGCAGCTGCATCGCTCAACCAGAAGCCAATCACCAGCGCGGTGCTCGCCGGTTTGATGCGGGTGCATTCGGACACGGTGAACATGGTCAACGCGCCGTTCCTTGCCAAGGAACGCGGCATCGATGTTCGCGAAGTGCGGCATGACCGCGAAGGCGATTACCACACGCTGGTCCGCGTGACGGTGAAGACCGATGCCGGCGACCGGTCGGTCGCGGGCACGCTGTTCGGCGACGCCGCGCCTCGCCTGGTCGAGCTCTTCGGCATCAAGGTCGAGGCCGATCTGGTCGGGCACATGCTCTATGTCGTCAACGAGGACGCGCCCGGCTTCATCGGCCGTCTCGGCTCGCTGCTCGGCGAAGAGGGCGTTAACATCGGCACCTTCCATCTCGGCCGCCGTTCGGCCGGTGGTGAGGCGGTGCTGCTGCTCTCGGTCGACGAGCAGGTGACGCCCGAACTGATCGCCAAGGTCCGCGCGCTGGCCGGCGTGAAGACCGTGATGGGGCTCAGCTTCTAAACCTCGTTCGCATCGGGCCTGTCGAAGAGCGTTCTCTTTCCCGCAGGAAGAGCTACAGGGCTTCGACAGGCTCGGCTCGAACGAGCGTTTTGGACCCAATTCTTCCGCCTATGACCCACGCCCTGCTCCCCGAAGGTTTCCGCGACCGGCTGCCGCCGTTCGGTGACGCGGCCGCACGCCTCGAAGCGGCAGTGCTGGGGGCGGCGTACAAACATGGTTATGAGCGGGCCGATCCGGCGCTCGCGGAGTTCGAGGCCGGCTTGGCCGGGCGGCTGAAGGCGGCACGCACGCAGGACGCGGTGCGCTTCGTCGATCCCGTATCGCAGTCGACCCTCGCCATCCGGCCCGACATGACCGCACAGATCGGCCGGATCGCCGCGACACGCATGGGGCATCACCCCCGTCCGGTACGCCTGTCCTATGCCGGCCCGGTGCTGAAGCTGCGTGCCTCGCAGCTCAGCCCTGAGCGCGAGCTGCGCCAGATCGGCTGCGAGCTGATCGGCCTCGACACCGTCGTCGCTGCCAAAGAAATCGTCGGCGTGGCGGTCGAAGCGCTGGAAGCGGCCGGGGTCCGTGGCATCTCGATCGATTTCACCCTGCCCGATCTCGTCTCGATCCTCGCGGACGGCGCGCTGCCGGTCGAACCCTGGCTGATCGAGCAGCTTTGCGACCGGCTCGACGCCAAGGATGCCGGCGGCGTCGCAGAGATCGCGCCCGCCTATCTTCCGCTGATAGAAGCTGCGGGTCCGTTCGACGCGGCGCATGACCGGCTCTGCGCCTTCGATGTCGGCGGGGCGCTGCGTTCGCGGCTCGACGGCCTGTGGCAGATCGCCTCGGGCCTGAAGGGGCGCACCGCACTGACGCTCGACCCGACCGAACGGCACGGCTTCGAATATCAGACATGGCTCGGCTTCTCGATCTTCGCCGACGGCGTGCGCGGCGAGATCGGCCGGGGCGGCAGCTACACCATCGTCCATGAAGACGGCAGCGAGGAAGCCGCGACCGGCTTCTCGCTCTATGCCGATGCGATCGTCGCGGCCGGGCTGGCCGACGTCGACCGCCGGCGCCTGTTCGTGCCTCTGGGCACCGACCCCGCCATCCCGGCCGCGATGCGCGCCGACGGCTGGGTCACGGTCGCCGCGCTCGAAGCGGGTGATACGCCCGAGGCACAGCTCTGCACGCATATTTTGGTGGAGGGGACGGCGCGGCCGCTCTAACACCCACACCCGTTCGTCCCCAGGAGCCGCCGAGCATCGAGTCCGCTCGGCCATGCTCAGGACAACGGAAGATAAGGAAGAGATTTGGCAAACGTTGCAGTGATCGGCGCCCAATGGGGCGATGAGGGCAAAGGCAAGATCGTCGACTGGCTCGCCGAGCGTGCCGATATGGTCGTGCGATTCCAGGGCGGCCACAATGCCGGCCATACGCTGGTCGTCGGCGAGAAGGTCTACAAGCTGTCGCTGCTGCCCTCGGGCATCGTGCGCGGCACGCCCTCGGTGATCGGCAATGGCGTGGTGCTCGATCCCTGGGCGCTCAAGGCCGAGGTCGAGAAGCTGGCCGGCCAGGGCGTGACCATCACCCCCGAGACCCTGATGATCGCCGACAATTGCGCGTTGATCCTGCCCTTCCACCGCGATCTCGATTCGCTGCGCGAGGATGCCAGCGGCGCCGGCAAGATCGGCACCACCCGGCGCGGCATCGGCCCTGCCTATGAGGACAAGGTCGGCCGCCGTGCGATCCGGGTATGCGACCTCGCCCATCTCGACGCGCTCGATTCGCAGCTCGACCGCTTGACCGCGCATCACGACGCGCTGCGTGCCGGCTTCGGCGAACCGCCGATCGACCGCGCCGCCCTGGTCGAGGAATTGCGCGCGATCGCTGATTTCGTGCTGTCCTTCGCCAAACCAGCATGGCGCGACCTGAACGAGGCACGCGCACGCGGCCGTCGTATCCTGTTCGAAGGCGCGCAGGGCGTGCTGCTCGACGTCGATCACGGCACCTATCCGTTCGTCACCTCGTCCAACACCATCTCCGGTACGGCCGCAGGCGGCTCCGGCCTCGGCCCAAGCGCGGTCGGCTTCGTGCTCGGCATCGCCAAGGCCTATACGACGCGCGTCGGATCCGGCCCCTTCCCGACCGAGCTCGAAGATGCGACCGGCGAACGGCTGGGCGAGCGTGGCCATGAATTCGGCACCGTCACTGGGCGCAAGCGCCGCTGCGGCTGGTTCGATTCGGTGCTGGTGCGCCAGTCTGCGGCAGTCGGCGGCATCACCGGCATCGCGCTCACCAAGATCGACGTGCTCGACGGCTTCGATGAAGTGAAGATCTGCGTCGGCTACACGCTGCGCGGCGAAACGCTCGACTATTTCCCGTCGCACGCCGCCGATCAGGCAGCGGTCGAGCCCGTCTATGAGACGATGCCGGGCTGGCAGGAATCCACCGCCGGTGCGCGGAGCTGGGCCGATCTGCCGGCGCAGGCGATCAAATATATCCGCCGCATCGAGGAGCTGATCCGCTGCCCGGTGGCGCTGGTGTCCACCAGCCCCGAGCGCGAGGACACCATCCTGGTCCGCGATCCCTTCGCTGATTGATCAAAAAGGGGCCCGGACGATCCGGGCCCCTTTTTTCGTGGCGCCTCGATCAGCGTCCGGTCTGAGCGCGGTGGAGCAGCTTCTGGTCGGCCAGGACGAGGGCGACCATCGCCTCGACCACCGGCGCACCGCGGATGCCGACACAGGGGTCGTGACGGCCCTTGGTCATGATCTCGGTCGCCTCGCCGGTGCGGGTGATCGTCTCGACCGGGGTCAGGATCGAACTGGTCGGCTTGAACGCGACGCGGAGCCGCACCGGCTGGCCGGTCGCGATACCCCCGGCAATGCCGCCGGCGTGATTGGCAAGGAATTCCGGTCCGTCCAAGCCGGGGCGCATCGCATCGGCGTTCTCCTCGCCGCGCAACGATGCCGCGTCGAAACCGTCGCCGATCTCGACGCCCTTCACCGCATTGATACTCATGCACGCCGAGGCGAGTTCGGCGTCGAGCTTGGCGTAAAGCGGTGCCCCCCAGCCAGCGGGCACGCCGGTCGCCTCGCAAGCGATCACCGCGCCGAGCGAGGAGCCTGCCTTGCGCGCGCCATCGACCAGCGCCTCCCAGCGGATCGCAGCTTCGGCATCAGGGCAGAAGAATGGGTTCGTATCGATCTGGTCGGGATCGAAATTGGCAGGATCAATCCGGTCGCCACCGATCGCTTCTACCCAGGCGCGGATACGCACCTCGGGAATCACCAGCCGGGCGACCGCACCCGCAGCAACCCGCGACGCGGTCTCCCGCGCAGAGGAACGCCCGCCACCGCGATAGTCGCGAAACCCGTATTTGGCGTCATAGGCGTAGTCGGCATGGCCGGGGCGATAGGCCTGTGCGACCTCCGAATAGTCCTTGGAGCGCTGGTCGACATTCTCGATCATCAGGCTGATCGGGGTGCCGGTCGTCCTCCCTTCGAACACGCCGGAAAGGATACGGACCTGGTCCGGCTCCTGTCGCTGCGTGGTGAAACGCGACGTACCGGGACGGCGCTTGTCGAGAAAGGGCTGGATATCCGCTTCCGAGATGGCGAGCCCCGGCGGGCACCCATCGACCACCGCGCCGATCGCAGGGCCGTGGGATTCGCCCCAGGTCGTGAAACGGAAGACGTGACCGAAACTGTTGAGACTCATTCCAAACCCTCTCCCGGCGGGAGAGGGAGGGGCCCATGCGAAGCATGGGAGGGTGAGGGTGACCCGCTCGACCCGGCATGCTCGACCATGGACCGGTCGCCCTCACCCTTCCCACCGCTACGCGGCGGGCCCCTTCCCTCTCCCGCCGGGAGAGGGAGACCATTCACACCAAAGCGATATCCGGCGCGTCTTCTGCCTTCATGCCGATCGCGTGATAACCCGCATCGACATGGTGAACCTCGCCGGTCACGCCGCTGGCAAGATCGCTGAGCAGGTACAGGCCCGCACCGCCGACATCCTCGATCGTCACGTTGCGCTTGAGCGGCGAGTTCAGCTCGTTCCACTTCAGGATCAGGCGGAAATCGCCGATGCCAGAGGCGGCGAGCGTCTTGATCGGGCCGGCCGAGATCGCGTTGACGCGGATATTGTCGCGGCCGAGATCGACCGCGAGATATTGCACGCTCGTCTCGAGTGCAGCCTTGGCCACGCCCATGACGTTATAATGCGGAATCACCTTCTCCGCGCCATAATAGCTGAGCGTCAGCAGCGAGCCGCCCTCAGGCATCATCGCTGCTGCGCGCTGCGCCACCGCGACGAAGCTGTAGACCGAGATGTTCATGGTCGTCAGGAAATTGTCGAGCGTCGTATCCATGAAGCGGCCGCGCAACTCGTTCTTGTCCGAAAAGCCGATCGCATGGACAACGAAATCGATCGTCGGCCATTCCTTCGCCAGCTCGTCGAATGCATTGTCGAGCGCCGCCATGTCGGAGACATCGCAATCGATCAGCCGCGTCGAACCGAGCTGCTCGGCAAGCGGCCTTACGCGCTTCTCGAGCGCTTCACCCTGATAAGAGAAGGCGAGTTCCGCCCCTGCTTCATTGAGCTTCTTGGCGATTCCCCAGGCGAGCGACCGATCATTGGCCAGGCCCATGATCAATCCGCGCTTGCCCTGCATCAATCCCGTCACGCCGCTGCCGCCTCCTGTTTGTTGCTGCCGCCAAGGTCCTCTACCCCGTCATCATCCGATTCCGCCAGTGCCGCATTCAATTCGGCGCCTACGACCAGGCCGAGCCCGACGAAGAAGAAGAAGATGAGGGCGATCATCACGCCCGCCAGGCTGCCATAGGTAAGATCGTAGCTGCCGAGCAAGCCGAGCACGACCGGCAGCAGCGCGGTGACCAGCAGCCACCAGGCGGCCGTGAACAGCGCGCCGGGCCATTTCGGGCATTTGCTCTCGCGATATTTGCGCGGCGTGAGCGAGTAGAACACCATGTAGAGCGCCGCGAACAGCGCAAGTCCGGGCGCGAGGCGGCTGATTGACACGATCGTCGCCGCATCGGCCGCGAAAGGCAGGACGCGCAGGATGAACTGTTCGGCCGCAAGCAACATGATCTGGAACGCAAAGGCGACCAGGATCAGGATCATGGCGGTCAGGATCAGCCCGATCGACCAGAGCCTGTATTGCCAGAATGGTCGGATGGATTTCACGCCATAAGCGCGGCGCATGATGTCGCGGATCGTCTCGATGAAGCTCGCCGTGGTCCACAGCCCGACGATTGCGCCGAACCACAGCAGCGACCCCGAACGCGCGGTGAGCACGTCGGTGATTGGCGTCTGCAACACGGCGGCCACGCTGGGCGGTACGGTGCGCAGGAACGCCTCGACCGCGTGGAGCCCCTCGCCCGTCTGCCCGAACAACCGCGCGACCGCCGCTGCGACGATGAAGAAGGGGAAGAGCGTGACGAGCGAGAGATAGGCCAGGTTGCCGGCATGGACGAAGCCGTCGGAATAAACGCCCACAAAGACGCGCTTGAGCACTTCGCGGGCATAGCTCCCCGGCCGCATGAAGGCCATGCGCCGGCTGAGCTTCGTCTGCCCCTCACCCTGCCTCTTGCGACGTTCTTCCGGGGATTGGGGCGAAACTTCCTGCATGGGGCAGTTAAACGCCCATAGCCGCGCGTGGGTTGCTCTTGTCCCGATCCTTCCATCCCTGGACGAATTCGGCCAGTGCCTCGTCGTCCGCCGGAAGGTCGACCATCAGCGTGACAAGCTGATCGCCGCGCCCGCCGGCCTTTTTGTGGAAGCCGCGTCCACGCAGGCGAAGCACCTTGCCCGAGGTCGAGCCCGCCGGGACGGTCAGCATCACCGCACCCTCGGCCGTCGGCACGCGCACCGACGCGCCGAGTACTGCCTCCGACAGGGTGATCGGCAGGTCGAGCCGCACGTCATCGCCATCACGCGTGAAGAATCGATGGAGCTGGATGTTGATCGTGACCATGCCGTCACCCGGACCACCTGGGCCGGGCTGGCCCTTGCCCGCGAGGCGCATCTGGAAGCCGTTTTCGAGACCGGGCGGCAGCTTGAGGTCGATCGTCTTGCCGTCAGCGAGCGTGATCCGCTGCGCGCTGAGCGTCACCGCATCGGTGAAGGATACGTTGAGCTTGTAGGCGACGTTCGCGCCCTTGGGCTGAGGCCGACGCCCGAAACCGCCAAAGCCGCTGGCGAATCCGCCACCGTTCCTGCCGCCGCCGAACATGCCTTCGAAGATATCGCTGATATCGGGCCCATCTGCCTCGAACGGCGATCCGCCACTACCCGGCGCCGGACGAAATCCGCCCTGTCCGCCACCACCGAAGCCGAAAGGCGATGCGGGGTTGCCGTCACCGTCGATCTCGCCTCGGTCGAACCGGGCGCGCTTGTCCTTGTCGGTCAGCAAATCATAGGCATTGGTGACCTGGCTGAAACGCTCGGTCGCCTGCTTGTTGTCCTTGTTGCGATCGGGATGCAGCTCCTTTGCGAGCTTCCGATACGCCTTCTTGATGTCGGCCTCGCTGGCTGTGCGCGGCACGCCTAGCGTTGCATATGGATCGGCCACTTTTGCCCTCTGTTTCTATTCTGGCGCCTATTTGGGGGATCGGTGTCAGAAGCGCAAACCCCGACCTTCAGACGACTGCCTCGAGCACCGGCGCGACATCGACCGATACGTTCATCTTCTGTGCGCCGGAGCCGAGCACGACACCATCGATCGGTGCGATCTCCCCATAGTCGCGGCCGATCGCCATGATGATATGGTCGCCGGCCATCCAGATGCCGTTGGTCGGATCGACTCCGACCCAGCCGAGATCGGGCCCGCACCACAACAGCACCCAGGCGTGAGTCGCATCAGCGCCCACCAGCCGCGGCTGGCCGGGCGGCGGAATGGTGCGGATATAGCCCGATGCATAGGCGGCGGGCAGGCCGGCGGCACGCAGGCCGGTGATCATGATCTGCGCGAAATCCTGGCAGACGCCGCCGCGCTTCTTGAAGGCCTCGTGCGGCACCGTGTCGACCAGCGTCGCCTCGGGGTCGAAGGCGAACTCGTCCTGGATTCGCCGCGCCAGCGCGATCGCCGCGTCGAGCGAAGGCCGGTCCGGCTGAAGATCCTGCGCGCACCAGTCGGCGATGTCGCGGTCGAGCGGAATCAGCGGTGAAGGGAAGAGATAATTGGCGGGGCCGGCGGGCGAGGCGTCGCGGCTCGCCCGCGCTGCAATCGCGATCTCGGCAAGGGTGAGGTCGCTGTCCGACGGCATCGGGACGGGCCGGTCGATCGCGATGCGCGACACGCTCTCGATGACGAGATGGCGCACCGGCTCATCGACCACCAGGCGCATGACGTTGGCGAGGCCGGCCTCGGCCCGCGCCGGCGCGGTGCGGCCGGAAGGGCTGATCGACAGGCGATAATCGCGCAGTTCCTGACCCGACCAGTGGATCGGCTTCAGCCGCAAATTGCATCGCGCGAACTTGACCGAGGCGCCGTAGTCGAAGCGGGTTATGTGGCGAATGTCGTAGATCATGCTCGACTGGACCAAAAAAATCCGTTCGTCCTGAGCTTGTCGAAGGACTGTTCTTCTTCTCGGCCGTCCACAAGGAAAGGCAGGGCTTCGACAGGCTCAGCCCGAACGGGGAGGGGGAATGGTGAGCACCTCACGCCAGTGTCAGCCCGCCCGCGCGCAACGGCTCGGCGCCCTGCAGGAAATATCGCCGAGCAACCGCATCCGACAGCGAGAAAAGCCGCCGCTCAAGATCGCCCAGCACGCTTTCGTCGAGCGTCGCCGCGGTCGCGGTCGAGACGATCGACACCAGCATGGTCGCCACCGCCTGTTGCGGCTCGTCCATACCGTCGTCGCCGAGTACGGGCAGCGCGCGCATATGGTCGCAGATGCGGTCGACCTGAAAGGCGAGCGAGCGCGGATTGCCCGGGTCGAGCGCGACGAGGTCGACGACAGGCACCCGGGCGATGCCGGTCAGATAGCGTTGGCGATAGCTGATCTGGCTGTCGGCAAGGTCGAGCAGGGTCGACAGATCATCCACCGTCCCATTGGGCATGCCGAACATGCGGACCGCCCGCGTGACGGTAAGGGCGCGCTCGAGCCTGCGACCGAGGTCGTGGAAACGCCATGCCGCGGTCCGCCCCATATGCTCGGCCGACAGGCCCGATAGTGCGGCATAGCGGCGCTGGAGCGACCCTGCCTTGTCGAGCATGCCGCCCTTGGTCGGGAAAGGTGCGTCGAGCAGCTTGACCATGTCGGCAGCCAGCCGGTCGCGCGAGCCGCGCCCAATACCGCGCGCGAGGCGATTGATCGCACGCACGCTGTGCCAGCCGCCTTCGCCCGCCTCCATCGCGGTGCGGGCGAACTGGGTCAGGTCGGCGCGGCGCAGGCTCGCCGGATGCGGCGCCGCGCCGATATTGACCGCCATGCCGACCAGCCGCCCGACCGTTTCCGACCCGAGCGCGGCACCGGCATCGGCATCGATCGAATTGCCCAGCATCACGCGGATGATGCCCAGCAGCGCCTCGCCGCGTTCGAGATAGCGACCAAGCCAGAAGAAATTGTCGGCGACGCGACTCGGCAAGGTGCCGGGGTTGCGGCGGACATGAATCGAATCGCTCGGCGGCAGCAGCGAGACCGGCGCGACCGGTTCCGGGCCATGCACCGCGACATCCGCCGACCAATTGCCCTCGCCCATCACCGAGGCGCGAGGATCGCTGTGCTCCCCGATCCGCGCGAAGCCGCCCGGCATCACCGCCCAGCGGCCGTCAGCGCCGCGCGCCGCGAACACGCGCAGGGTGAAGGGCCGCGCAGCAAGGCCGCCATCGGCGACGACCGGCATGGTCGATAGCCGGATGATCTCCTGCCCGACATAATCCTGCGGCCGACGGCCCATATCGTCGAGCAGGGTCGCGCGCGCCGCGCCGGTGATCTCGGCGCCTGGGCGCGGCCCCCGTCCCTCGAAACCGAGCGGCTGGACGCCGAAGGCGGACCCGATCAGGAGCTGGTCGAAGTCCTCGATGACCCGCGCGCGCTCCTGGTCCTGGCCGCACCACCAGGTCGCGATATTGGGCAGCAGCAGATCGTTGCCGAGCAGGCGTGTCGCCAGCCGGGGCAGGAAGGCGGCGAAGGCAGCGGATTCGAGCACACCAGCGCCCGGCACGTTGGAGATCACCACATTTCCAGCCGCCATGGCGTCGATCAGCCCGGGCACGCCGATGCTCGAATGCGAATCGAAGGCGAGCGGATCGAGCAGCCGCGGATCGAGCCGGTTCCAGATCGCATCGATCCGCTTCAGCCCGCCGATCGTGCGGACATAGAGCTTGTCTTCCAGCGCCGCGAGGTCCGCTCCCTCGACCAGCAACAGGCCGAGATAGCGGGCGAGATGTGCCTGTTCGGCATAGCTCGGATTGTACCGGCCGGGCGTCAACAGCCCGATACGCGGCTCGAAACGGCGGCAGGCGGCAGCGAGGCCGTCGCGATAGGCGGCGAAGAAAGGCGCGTGACGCTTGACGTTCAGCCGGCCCTGCAGCCCGCCCAGCGCGCGCGATATCGCAAGCCGGTTCTCCAGCGCATAACCAGCGCCTACCGGCGCGCGGAGATGGTCGGCCAGCACGCGCCATTCGCCGGTCGGACCGCGCCCGAGATCGATCGCGATGAAATGGAGATGGTGGCCGCCGGGCGGTACCAGCCCCGCCATGGGCCGCAGGAAGAACGGGCTGCCGGCGACGAGCGCCGCAGGAATGAGACCGCGCTCGACCAGCTTCGCATCGCCGTAGAGATCGGCCAGGACCGTTTCGAGCAGTTCGGCACGTTGCGAGACGCCGGCTTCGATCCCGGCCCATTCGTCCGCCTCGATCAACAGAGGAACGGGGGACAGCGGCCAGGCGCGCTCCTCGCTTTCCCCGATGATTCGGAAACCCGTGCCGATATCCGCCGCGTGGCGCTGTACGCGGTCCCGCGCATGACCGAGATCGTCTCCGGCAACCGCGGCAAGCTCCTCGAGCATCGCAGTCCAGGCAGGATCGTCTCGGCCGGCGCAGAGCACGTCGCTCTTTTTCTCCCGCGCGCAATAATCCGCTATCCAGCGCGAGGCGTGAATCGATGGATCGAGCAGAGAAGGGGCTGCGAGCGTAGCCATGCGATGAAGGGGTTCCCCTACGAACGCTTTGACTCGACCACAATCCCTTCGCGCGTGCAACAAGGATCAGAGATCGGGCAGCACCTGATCGGCAAATCCCCAGCCTGCCAGCTCGCGCGAGTTGGCCCGTTCGAGCAATTCGGCGGCATCGCGCACGCCCCAACGATGCGCGCTGTCGATGTCGCGCAGCTCGGCCCAGGTGACCGGCGCCGCGACCGGGGCGCCGGAGCGAGCCCGCGCGACATAGGGCAGCACCGCAGTCGATCCGCGCTGGTTGCGCAGATAATCGAGGAAGATCCGGCCCTTGCGTTTCGCCTTGGACATGTTGGCGACATAACGTTCCGGCTCTGCTTCGGCGAGCGCGCGGGCGAAGCGTTCGGCGAAATCCTTCACCGCCGGCCATTCGGCCTGGGGCTTCAACGGCACGACGACATGCACGCCCTTGCCGCCCGACAGCATGGCGAAGCTGACCAGCCCGATTTCGGCGAGCTGATTCTTGATGTCCTCGGCCGCCTTCTTGACCACATCGAAGCCGAGTTCTTCGTCGGGATCGAGATCGAACACCATGCGATCGGGCTGTTCGAGCGTCGCAACCGACGAGCCCCAGCCATGGAACTCGATCGTGCCCATCTGGACGCACATCACCAAGCCGTCGGCATCCTCGATATAGAGATAGTCCTCGGTCGAGCCGTCCTTTTCGCGGATGGGCACCTGGTGGACATAGTCGCCGAACGTGCCGGCGTCGTGCTTCTGGAAGAAGCAGCGCTTGGCGCGGCCCTGCGGGCACCGCACCAGGCTGATCGGGCGATGGGCGGCCCAGGGCAGCATGGCAGGCGCCACCAGGGCATAATAATCGGCGAGATCGCCCTTGGTGACATCCGAATCGGGAAAGATCAGCCGGTCGCGATTGCTGACCTTTACATGCACCTCGGGCGCCGAGCCGGTTTCGACCGGTACCGGCTTTTCGGCGACGACATGCTTCGCGTCCTTGTCGTCGCGCAGGCCGAGAAAGCTCGAATGGCGCAGGACACCGTCGGGCGTCGTCTCGGCAAAGGCGATCTCGGCGACCAGCGTCGGTTTGACCCAGTGTGCGCCGCGCACCGCCGCGCGCGGGGCCTCGACCGTCGGCTTATCGACCTCGAGTTTGGCGAGCTTCGCGCTCAGATCGAGCATCGTGTCGGTATCGAAGCCGGTCCCGACCTTGCCGGCATAAGTGAAACCGTCCGGCCCGTTCAGGCCAAGCAGCAGCGCGCGGAAGCCGCGCGACTTGTCCGAGGGCGTCCAGCCCACGATCACGAATTCCTGGCGCCGGATGCATTTGACCTTGAGCCAGTTCTTGCTGCGCTGGCCGCGATAGGGCGCATCGGCAAGCTTCGAGACGATCCCTTCATAGCCCTCACGGCACATCGTCTCGAACAATTGCTCGCCCGAGCCGAGGATATGCTCGGCGAATTGCAGCCGGGCGTCGGCACCGTCGATCAGCGGGCGCAGGCGTTCCTTGCGCTGGATATTGGGGAGCGCGGCAATGTCCTCGCCATCGAGCTCGAGCAGATCGAAGGCGAACAGGGTCATGTCGCCGCCATTGGCGATCGCATCCTGCAGGGCGGAGAAACTGGGCTTGCCGGCCTTGAAGGCGACCGCTTCTCCATCGATCAGGGCGCTGCCGAGGTTCAGGGTCGCCGCCGCTTCGGCGATGCCGGGGAATTTATCGGTCCAGTCGAGGCCCGAGCGGCTGTAGATCTTCACCTTGGGACCGGCAATCGCGACCAGCACGCGATAACCGTCATATTTCACCTCGTGCAGCCAGCGGCTGCCGGTCGGGACGCTGTCGACCAGGGTGGCAAGCTGGAAATCGCGAAAGGCGGGGAATTTGCCGTCACCCCGGCGGAGGCCGGGGCCGCTGGCTGACTTGGGTGGGGCTTTGCCACGGGCCGGCCCCGGCCTCCGCCGGGGCGACGCGTGTGGTTTCTTGCCCTCCGCGATCTCGATCATCGTCCGGCCGGTGGCCACGCTGGTGAGGGCGGTTTCCACCAGCGTGTCAGTGCCGCCTGCCTCGGCGTCGTCGATCTTGCGCAGCAGCCAGTTCTCACCCTTCTCCTTGCCCCTCGGCTTCAGGCGGATCAGCAGCCATTCGCCCTTCATCCGCTCGCCATCGAGCACGAAATGGAGATGGCCCTTCTCCAGGTCCTTGGCGCTCTTGCCCTTGATCGGGGACCATGTGCCGCGATCCCACAGCATCACCGTACCGCCGCCATATTGGCCCTTGGGGATCGTGCCTTCGAACGTCGCGTAGGAAAGTGGATGATCCTCGGTGCGGACGGCAAGGCGCTTCTCGTTCGGATCAAGGCTTGGCCCGCGCGTGACCGCCCAGCTCTTCAGCACGCCATCGATCTCCAGGCGGAAATCCCAGTGCAGGCGCGAGGCATCATGCTTCTGCACCATGAAGCTGTTGCCATGGCCCGGCGCGAGCGTGCCGGCCGGCTCCGCCGTCAGCGCGAAATCGCGCTTGGCGTTGTAGACCGCAAGAGGGTCAGTCGCGCGCGCCATCAATCGTGCTCCCGCGAAGGCGGGAGCCCGGTCTGGCCCCCCGCCTTCGCGGGGGTACGAGGGGCGGGCCTACGCACGCTTCTTTACCGCTGGCTTCTTCGCGGGGGCCGCGGCGGCAGCTTTTTTGGCGGCGGGCTTCTTGGCGGCAGGTTCCTTTGCAGCTGCCGTCCCCGGCTTTTCCATCGACTTCTTGAGCGCCGCCATCAGGTCGACCACGTTCGACCCCGAGCGCCCGCTGGGCTCGTCGCTGGTATCCTCCAGGATCTTGCGCCCCTTGGCCTTGCGCTTGCGCTCGATCAGGCCCTTCAGCGCCTCGACATAATGGTCGTGGAAGTTCTTCGGATCGAACGCACCGGTCTTCTTCTCGATCAGCGCCTCGGCCAGTTCGAGCAGGTCCTCGTCGGGTTTCGAATCCGGGATGTCGCGGAAATAGCCCTGCGCCTTGTTGACCTCGTCAGCGTAGCGCAGCGTCTCAAGCACCATGCCGCGCCCGCAGGGTTTGAGGCTCACGACATATTCGCGGCCGCGCATCGCGAGCTGACCGAGCCCCACTTTCTTGGTGCGCCGCAGCGCCTCGCGCAGCACGATGAACGCTTCCTCGGCAAGATCGTCCGCGGGCACCACGAAATAGGGCTTCTCGTAATACAGCACGTCGATCTCGCTCGCGTCGACGAACTGGGTGAGCTCGAGCGTCCTTTTCGATTCGAGCTTCACCGCATCGATCTCATCCTGCTCCAGAAGGACGAATTCGCCCTTCTCATATTCGAAGCCCTTCATGATCTCGTCGGTGTCGACCGGCCCCACGCCGGTCACGACCTTTTCGTAGTGGATCGGCTTGCCGGTGGGCTCGTGGATCTGCTTGAAGCTGACCTGCGCGCCCGATTTGGTCGCGGTATAGATTTCGACCGGGATCGAGACGAGCGCCAGCCTGATCTGACCCTGCCAATAGGCGCGTGCGGCCATGTACCGATTCCTTCGTTGCGAGGCCGATTCAATCGATGAGCGACGGTTCCGTTCCTCGACACTAGACCATGGCAGCCGTAAAGCGCGATCATGGTACAGGATCCCTTCCAGCTTTTCGACGCCTGGTATGCCGAGGCGCGCGAGACCGAGCTCAACGATTCGAATGCGATGGCGCTGGCCACTGCCGATGGCGAGGGCCGGCCCGCCGTTCGGATGGTGCTGCTCAAGGGGCATGGCCCGGAAGGCTTCGTGTTCTATACCAACCGCGAAAGCCGCAAGGCCGCGGACATCGCCGCCAATCCCCAGGCCGCGCTGCTGTTCCACTGGAAGTCGCTGCGGCGGCAAATCCGGATCGAGGGCGCGCTGACCCTGGCGACCGATGCCGAATCCGACGCCTATTTCGCCAGCCGTCACCGCGACTCGCAGCTTGGCGCCTGGGCCTCCGACCAGTCGCGGCCGCTCGATGATCGTGCGACCTTCGAAGCACGCTTCGCCGAGGTGCAGGCGCGCTTCGAGGGCGGGCCGGTGCCACGCCCGCCGCATTGGGGCGGATACCGCCTGACGCCCGACCGGATCGAGTTCTGGCAGGACCGCGAGCACCGCCTTCACGAACGCCGTCTGTTCGTGCGCGCCGGCGGCGGTTGGAACGAGGGGCTGCTGTACCCGTGACCGAGGACCAGCGCCGCGCCATCCCCTATGTGGTGCGCGCCGCCATCGCCAGCGTGGCGATGGCCTTGTTCCTGCTCGGCCTGAAAAGCTTCGCCGCCTGGCATACCGGATCCGTCGCGATGCTCGGCTCGCTCGCCGATACCGGGCTCGATCTGCTCGCCTCGCTCGTCACGCTGTACGGCGTGCGCCTCGCCGCGACGCCGGCCGATCACGACCACCGCTTCGGCCACGGCAAGGCGGAGGCGCTGGCCGCGCTGTTCCAGGTCATGCTGATCACGGCATCGGCTGCCGGCATCGCGTGGCGGGCGATCATGGCGTTCGGCGAGACTGACCCGACGCACGATGCCGAGTTCGGTATCGGCGTGTCGGTGATCGCGATCCTCGCGACGGTGGTCCTGCTGGCCTATCAGCGCAGCATCATCCGGCGCACCGGATCGGTCGCGATCATGGCCGACAATGTCCATTACCAGTCCGACGTGTTGCTGAACGGGTCCGTGATCCTGGCCCTGGTGCTCGACCAATATGTCGGCTGGAGCAACGCCGACCCGCTGTTCGGCATCGTCATCGCGGCCTGGCTCGCCTTCGGCGCGTTCCGCGCGTCGAGCAATGCGATCGACCAGTTGATGGACAAGGAATGGCCAGAGGAGGAGCGCAAGCGCTTCATCGAGGCGGCGGCGCAGCATCCCGAACTGCGCGGCATCCATGATTTCCGCACCCGTCGATCAGGCAGCCATGATTTTGCGCAGTTCCACATCTATGTGGCGCCCGAGATGACGGTGGCGGAGGCCCATGTCGTGATGGACGCGGTCGAGGCGAAGATCCGCAAGCAATTCCCCAAGGTCGAGGTGCTGATCCATCTCGATCCCGATGGGCATGTCGATACCGACAATCCGCTGATCGAGGCGGACGTCACCCCGCACTGGTTCGGAAAGCGCATATGAGGCTCCCCTTCGCCCAGATCGATGCGTTCGCGGCCAACCCGTTCCAGGGCAATCCGGCGGCGGTGATGCCCCTGGCTGGCTGGCTCGACGATTCAGTGCTGCAAAGCATCGCCAGCGAGAACAACCTGTCCGAGACAGCCTTTCTGGTGCCAGACGACACGGATGAGGCCGATTTCGAGCTGCGCTGGTTCACCCCGGCTGTCGAGGTTGCGCTGTGCGGCCACGCAACGCTGGCGAGCGGGCATTTCGTTCTGTCGAGCGATTCGTCGCTGGACAAGGTGACGTTCCGTACCCGCCAGTCAGGCTTGCTCGAGGTAGCGCGGGCCGGCGACGGATATGAGATGGCGCTGCCTGCCTGGACATCCGAGCCGAAGCCGCTGCCGAAGATCGTTGCCGCGCTTGGCATCGACACGCCCGTCGAGACTTTTTGGCAAGACCGGCGCTACGCCCTTATCGTGCTCGAAACCGAGGCGCAGGTGCGCGCGCTCGCGCCCGATTTCAGAGCGCTCGCGACCGAGGGCGACGTGCTAGCCATCGCCACCGCGCCGGGCACTGACACCGACATTGTCAGTCGCGTCTTCGTGCCTGGCGTCGGCGTCGACGAAGATCCGGTCACCGGTTCGGCCCACGCCGTCTCGGTACCCTATTGGGCGAAGCGGCTCGGCCGGGACAGTTTCTCCGCTTTCCAGGCGAGCGAGCGCGGCGGGCGGCTTGCCTGCCGCCTCGACGGCGACCGCGTGATCCTGGGCGGCACCTGCGTGACGGTGATCGAGGGTACGTTCTTCCTTTAGTTGCCCGTCCATCTCGACCCGTGGGTATTCCGGCCTTGCCGCTAGTGAGCGACGCGGCTGACCGTCCTCATGTCATTGAAGAAGGCAGCGCGGCTCGGCCGCAGGTTGGAAAGTTCGAGCGGGCCCGGCACGTTCCAGGCGCCCTCGGGACGGATCGTCACCATCGGATCGTCACCGATGGCGATCGGGTGCTCGTCGGCCTCGCCGTCGAGTTCCATCTCGCGATATTCGACATCGGCGAACTTGAACGGATCGCGATCGGCCAACTCGCGGAAGCCGAACATCCCCCAGAAAGGCACGAGGTCGAGCCGGGCGTGGCCGTAGAAGCGCTTGAAGCCCTTCACGCGGGCCAGCGCCAGCGCCTCGCGCACCAGCTTGAAGGCAAGCCGGCTACGGCGATATTCTCGCCGCACCGCCAGCCGCTCGACCTTCACGAAATCGCCGAAATAGCGCATCCGGATGCAGCCTGCGGGGTCCCCGTCGATGAAGCCGATCAGATGGGTCGCGCAGAAATCATTGCCGTCGAACTCTTCCGAATAGAGGCAGAATTGTTCGCTGATATAGGTCGATGCGCGCACCGCGAAGATCATCGCCATGTCCTCGAACGAGCGGACCGGGCGTACCTCGATCTTCGGGGCGGGCGGACGCATCCGCATTTCCTTGCGGACCGGCACCATCTCGCCTTCGGGCAGAACCACCAGCAGCCATTCGGGCGCGCCGGGATAGATCTGCGCCGCCTGCTGGAAACCCATGGTCGTGTGGATCCGCATCGAATGCTCGGTCGATGCGCGCGAGAAGAGCGGGCAGCCGTCCGGGGTGAGCGACGAGAAGATCTGCGCCATGGCCGGCAGAGACCGCGCGAGCGTGCCCGGCGTCCAGGCCATCCAGATATAGATCGCGGTCGGGATGTCGTTTTCCGCGACGATCCATTCCGGCTTCGGATTCTTGCCATCGAAGCGTCCCTCGACCAGCAGCTTCGCACCCTCGGCCGACAGGGGCAGATAGGCCAGCATCGCCGATTCGTTTCGTTTCCCCAGCCCCTCGATCATCCGGACGACTCCGGCATTCCGCTTGCGCATGCGCCGCACCGCCGACAGGCTCGCGACCGGGAAAAGGCGCGAGGCCTCGTCCAGAACCGAGACAATCTCCGCATCTGTCGCAACCCGCGAAACGGGAGCATTGCTGGCGCGTGCCAGCGTATGCTCGACCTTTTCGGAGAAGCGCAGGCGGCCAAAGCTGTCGCGATGGGGTGTTTGTAGCTCCGCTCGCATTTTCTTGCTCCCACTGTTAGGTTAAGGCCCGACAGGAGTGTAATGGCGAGCAAGCATCCGGCCGCGATCCAAAATCCAGACCATGGTGTTCCCCGCTGGAACGCCACGCACGTGCGCACGCTCGTGCGGGATCTCGACTGGGACGATCTTCGTGCGCTGCTGCTCGTCACCGAACATCATAGTTTTCGCGCTGCCGCAGACAGTTCGCGCCTGTCCCTCAATACTCTGCGCCGCCGGATCGAGCGGCTCGAAGACCGGATCGGGACCAAATTGCTCGGCCGATCGCGCAGCGGGGTGGTGCCCACCGATATCGGCCTGATGATGGCGCGCGCCGCGCGCGAGATGGCGGGCGCCGCACTGTCGGCCGAGAGCGAAGGCGACGGCGAGGCGAATGTCCTGATCAACCCGGGCGAATTGACCATCGGCTGCACCGAGGGACTGGGCAGCCTGTGGCTGACGCCGCGCCTCAACGACCTGTCGCCCAACCTGTCCAACCTGACGGTGTCGCTGCAGCTCGATTATGATTCGGCGCGCGACCGGAGCGACACGGTCGATGTCGGCATCGCCTTCAGCGAGCCGCACCACCGCGACGTGGTCCGCGCCAAGCTGGCGACCGTGCATTACATGCTGTTCGCGTCCGAGACCTATATTCGCAAGCACGGCGCGATGACCTCGCTCGACCAGTTTCGCGAGCACAAGTTCATCGAGCAGAGCGGGCCGGGCTATAATTCCAGCCTGGTCAAATATCTCGTCGGGTCGGACTGGCCGGCCGGCTTCATGCCGATCCGCTCCAACTCGGCGCTGTCGGTCTATTGGGCGGTGGTGAACGGGGCGGGCATCGCCGCGCTGCCGACCTATGCGCGCGCGGTGTCGAAACACCTCATCCCGCTCGACGTGCCGCTGCCGCTACGCTTCGACCTCTGGTACTATTTCCATGCCGAGGCGCGGCACTCCCCCGCGATTCGCGGCACGGTCGACTGGCTGAAGACGGCGTTCGACCCGGATCTCTATCCCTGGTTCGCCGACACCTTCGTCCATCCGCGCGACTTCGAGAAGAACCGGACGGGCAAGGTGGTGCGGCTGTTCGAGGGGCTGCTCGACCCGAGGAAATAATCGGCCGGGCAGGAATCAACCGGGACGAGTCCAGGCGCAGTCTCCGGCGACATAGGTTCGCGCGATCGCCCGGTCGTCTCCCAAGATCTGAAGCGCGAACAATGTCTCGGCCAGGCCGGCACCGGCGGTGCGGCGCGCGAGCAATGGCGTGGCCGCGGGATCGAGTATGACGAAATCGGCTTCCTGCCCCGGTTGCAGGCCGCCGATCCGGCCGTCCAGTCCAAGCAACCGGGCGCCGCCCGCCGTCGCGAGATGCAGGGCGCGAAACGGATCGAGGGCGGTCCCGCGCATCTGCCCGACCTTATAGGCCTCACCCAGAGTCGCGAGCAGTGAGAAGCTGGTGCCGGCACCCACGTCAGTGCCGATCCCGACCTTGATGCCGTGCCGGTCGGCCCGGGCGAGATCGAACAGGCCCGATCCCAGGAACAGGTTGCTGGTCGGGCAGAAGGCGATCCCTGCCCCGGCACCGGCCAGGCGGGCCAGCGCGCGATCCTCCAGATGGATGCAATGGGCGAAGACCGATCGCGGGCCGACCAGCCCGAACCGGTCATAGACGTCGAGATAATCCTGCGCGGTCGGGAAACGATCGGCGACGGCGGCGATCTCGCCGCGATTCTCCGCGAGATGGGTGTGCATCAGCACGTCGGGATGCGCCGCGACCAGATCGCCGGCCCCGGCAAGCTGCACGTCGGACGAGGTGAGCGCGAACCGCGGCGTCACCGCATAACCGAGCCGGCCGCGCCCGCGCCACCGCGCGATCAGCGCCTCGCTTTCGGCGCGGCCGGTCTCGACCGAGTCGCGCAACGTCTCCGGGCCGAGGTCCATCAGCACCTTGCCCGACACGACCCGCATGTTCCGGGCAAGCGCAGCCTCGAACAGGGCATCGACCGACTGGGCATGGACGGTCGCGAAGACCAGGGCCGAGGTGGTGCCGTTCCTCAGCAATTCGTCGAGGAAAAAGCCTGCGACCCGATCGGCGTGGCCGCGATCGGCGAAGGCGGCTTCGGCCGGGAAGATGTGGCGGTCGAGCCAGTCGAGCAGTTGCCCGCCATAGGCGGCGATGCGGTCGGTCTGCGGATAATGGATATGCGTATCGACAAAGCCGGGTACGACCAGCCCCGGAAGCCGTTCGACCGGCACGCCGGGAAAGCGCGGGGCGAGATCGTCATGATCGCCGAACGCGACCACGATGCCATCCTCGACCACCAGCAGCCCATCTTCGTGATGGCGGACCGTGCCGCCCTGGGCCGGATCGTCCGGGACGCTCAGCAACGCGGCGCGGAAGGCGCGTACTCCCACGCTCACCACGCTGCGACCTGGCCGTCGCTGCGCGGATCGGTCGCCCCCTCCAGCAGGCCATCGGCGTGGCGCACGATCGCCCCGGCATGGCCCATGGTCGAAGTGAAGGCCGGCATCAGCTCGACCTGATGCCCCGCCGCCCGCAGATCTTCATAAAGCGCGAGCGGGAAACGATCCTCGATCTTCAGGGTCGCGCTGTCCTCGCCCCAGGTCCGCCCGAGCACCCAGCGCGGCCGGCTGATCGATTCCTGCAGGCCGATGCCGTAGCGGGCGTAGCGGGTGAAGAGCGCCGCCTGGGTCTGGGGTTGCCCCTCCCCGCCCATCGTGCCGTACGCCATCACCCGCCCGTCATCGAAACGGGCAAGCGCCGGGTTCAGCGTATGGAAAGGCTTGCGCCCGGGCCGCAGCGCGTTCCAGCCATCCTCGGCGAGGCGGAAGCTGCTGCCCCGGTTCTGCCAGGTGATGCCGGTCTGCGGCAGGACGAGGCCGGAGCCGAATTCGAAATAGAGGCTCTGGATCGCGCTGATGATTCGCCCCTGCGCATCGGCCACGCCGAACCAGCAGGTGTCGCCCGCCGAAGGCGGCTGCGGCCAGGGCAGCGCGCGGTCGAGGTCGATCCGCATCGCCATCTCGTCGAGGTCGCGCGGATCATCGAGCAGGACCTGCGGGTCGAAGATCATATAGGCCGGGTCACCGACATGCCGGTCGCGGAACAGAAATGCCTGTTTGGTCGCCTCGACCAGGCCATGGATATAATCGAACCCTTCGGCTTCGGCCGCATGAAACCGATCGAACAGGGCGAGGATCAGCAGCGAGGCAAGTCCCTGAGTGGGCGGTGGCGTGTTGAACAGGCGCGCACCCTCGATCGGCACGCTGAGCGGGGCCGTCCGGATCGCGCGATGGGCGCCGAGATCGGCGAGAGAGACCGGGCTGCCGAACTGCGCCAGGTCGGCGGCGATCGATCGGGCAAGCGGGCCTTCATAGAAGCTCCGCAGCCCGTCGCGCGCCAGCAAGGTCAGCGTCGCGGCGAGCTGGGGCTGACGCAGTATCTCCCCTTGCGCGAGCGGCCGCCCGTCCGGCTCGAACGTCGCGGCCCAGGCGCCCGGCTGCTCGCGCAGTTCGGCGCCTTTCACGGCGGCCGCTTCGGCACCGCCGCCTGTCACCGCGACGCCGAATTCGGCGTGATGGATCGCGTCGCGCAGCAGGCGTGCCGGCGACAGCCTGCCGCCGCTCGACTCGAGCGCCGCCTCCCAGCCCGAGATCGTGCCCGCCACCGTGTTGGCGGCGAGCGGCCCGCGCCAGGGAATCACGTCATGCCCTTCATAGAGCGCGAGGCCGGCGCCCCCTGCCGCAGCGCCGCTGGCATCGATCGCATGAGTCCGGCCGTCCGGCTCGGCGATCAGCCAGAAGCCGTCGCCGCCGATACCGGTCATGTGCGGATAGACCACCGCGAGACAGGCAGCGACGGCGACCGCAGCCTCGGCCGCGTTGCCCCCGTCCTGCAGCACGCCCAGCCCGGCCTGCGCCGCCAGATGATGGGGCGCGGTCACCATGCCGCGCAGGCTTCTTACGTCGTTACGCATGCCCTCTCCTTGAACCCATCATCACGCCGCCGCCAGCCAAGCGAAGCGGATCACGAACAGCAGGGCAAGCAGGATCAGCGCCGGACGCGGGAGCGTAGCGCGACCGTCCGCGAGCGAAAGGGGCCTCCTCCTGGCCGGAGTACAAACCTTTGGAGGTGTTGCGGCGCCGGCCCGATCGGGCGAGAGGCGCGTCATGCTGAAGCGCGTCCTCGTCATCTTCGAGCCGTTCATCCTGATGCTGATGGGCACGGTCGTGCTCGCCTCGATCCTGCCGCCGCGCGGGGCCGGGGTGGCGCTGTTCGACGCCATCGCCGATATCGCGATCGTCCTGCTGTTCTTCCTCCACGGCGCGAAGCTGTCGCGCGAGGCTGTGCTGCAGGGCATGAGCAACTGGCGGCTTCACCTCGCCGTGTTCGCCGTCACCTTTATCCTGTTTCCGATCTTCGGTCTTGGTGTCGCCGCGCTGCCCTTCCTCGCGCCGCCGGTCGCGATGGGCATGCTGTTCCTGACCCTGCTGCCCTCGACCGTCCAGTCGTCGATCGCCTTCACCGCCATCGCGCGGGGCAATGTCGCGGCGGCGGTGTGCAGCGCGTCGCTGTCCAACATAATCGGCATCGTGCTGACCCCGGCGCTGGCCGCGGTCCTGATCCATTCGAGCGGCAGTGCCGGCATATCGCTGTCTTCCATCGAGTCGATCGTGGCGCAGCTGCTGCTGCCCTTCGTCGCGGGGCATCTGTTGCGGCCGTGGATCGGCGGCTTCGTCGCGCGGCAGAAGAAGCTGCTGACCGTGGTCGACCGCGGATCGATTCTGATGGTCGTGTACACGGCGTTCGGCGCGGCGGTGGTCGACGGCATCTGGCACCGGCTGTCGGTGGAGGAACTGGCCGTGATCGTCGCCGCCTGTGCGGTGCTGCTCGGCCTGGTGCTCCTCGCGACATGGAGTCTTGGCAGGCTGATGAAACTCAGCCGCGAGGATGCGATCGTGCTGCTGTTCTGCGGATCCAAGAAGAGCCTCGCCTCGGGCGTGCCGATGGCCGGCGTGCTGTTCGCCCCGGCGCAGGTCGGCCTCGTCATCCTGCCGCTGATGCTGTTCCACCAGCTGCAGTTGATCGCCTGTGCGGTGATCGCGCGGCGTTATGCCAACGATCCGGTTGGATAGTGTTTTTCTGATTCAGGCTGAGCGACTATCTGGCGTGTCAACGATTTCAAAGAGCGATGGCGAGTTGTGCGCGTGTTTCGCGTGCCTTTGAATTGAGTCTGACGAGGAGTTTTCTTGCAAGGGCGATGCGGACGACCATTTTTGGTTTTCCCTGTTGGGTGAGTCGTTGATGGAAGTCGTTCAGGGTCGGGTCGAACTTGCGGGCGATATTGGCGACGAGGAAGAGGATGGTGCGGACGGAAGCCCTTCC
>NZ_JBFUHB010000034.1:0-47521 GCF_056402595.1 Sphingomonas sp. P3_C6 | reverse complement strand
GTGTTCGAGGCAGCCGTTACATCACCCGCCGCGACCGTGACGTTGCCGCCGGTCGCCATGGCGAAGATGCCGTTGCCGGTGGTGGTCGTCACCGGACCGACCGTCTTCACGGTCGTCGAGCCCTTGCCGAAGTTCTCGGCGTCCACCCCGAACCGAGCGTCGATCGCGCCATTGGCGGTGACGTTGACGTTGCCCGTGCCGCCGGCCAGGAAGACTGCCCCGACGATGCCGGCGTTACCCGCCTTGATGTCGCCGTTCGCGACGATCGTGACGTTACCCGTCAGCGACTGGGTCTGGACGTCGATGCCGTCCTTGCCGCCCGTCAGTGCCGTGACCGTGCCGCCGGTGACGACGTTCACGCCCGTGCTGGTCGCCACGTCGCGAACCGTGATGCCCTCGCCCGACGCGGCCGAGACATTGCCGCCGACATTGATGTCGATCGACCCGACACCGCCGGTCTGGACGGCGTCCAACCCATTGCCGGTGCCGTTGTTGGCGATGCCGCCGCCGGTATAGACGATCGGTCCACCGGCCGCCTTGATCGTCAGCGCCGCAGTGCCGCCGGCGGTTGGGGTATTGCCGGCATCGACGCTGATCGAGCCGCCATTGGTGACGGTGACGCCGCCGGTGCCGGTGTTGGACACCGCGAGGCCGTTGCCGCTCACCGTCTTGCCGGCATCGACGACGATCTGAAGCGGGATGGCCGACACGCCAGTATAATTGCGGTCGGACGGCGGGTTGGCCGGGAAGGTCGTATCGGTGGTCGAGGTATCGGTGCACTGCACGGTGATGCCGCCGACGATGCAGTCCGCCCAGGCCTGGCCCGGGGCGATCACGGTCATCCCCGCGGCCGCCGAAATCCCCAGCGTGGAGCGCAATGCGAATCGACTGACCTGCGAATAAAGGTCGCGACGCCGCGCAGATTTCGCGCTGGTCTCATTGCCCGTCAGAGTCGAAAAGTCGCCAGAATCCACGATGCACGCCATTGATCTGCCCCTTTATTGTGCAGCAATACTGTGCGACCCGAATAACCTTCGGGGTGTTCCGGCTTTTTTTTGGGCTCTATTATTCGGCCCGTCCGGTGTCAACTAAACCTCGACTAATCGTCGACTAAATCGTCATCATCCCTCCAGCAGCCCGGCATTGGCCATCCCCGCCAGCAGGCCCGGCAGATGGTCTGCCGCAATCTCGCGAATCGCGGGTGTGCCGGTCACGGGTTCGCTATGACGCGAAAAGGCCAGCCGGCCGGCCAGCGCTTCTTCCACCAGCCGATTCGCGAGCGCCGCATGATCCAGCGTACCATTCATCGACGGCAGGAGCGCGCGTGTCGCGGGGTCGAGCGCGATGGTCTCGTGTCGCACATTGGTGGTCGACAGGCTGCCGTCAGCCGCATCCCCGCGCGCGATCGCGATCGCCACTGGCATGTCTGCGACCGCACCCGCCAGCACCGGCTCCGACGACGGGGTCACCATGCCGACCAGAACCATCCGGTACAGCGCATCAAGCAGCAGCGCCCGCCCCTCGGCCCGCGCGTCGTCGGGGATCGCCCCGGCGCAGTCGTCGAGGCTCGATGAGGACGGGAAGCGCTCGACCAGCCGCGCGATCCCCTCGGCGACGGTGCCCGAGCCCGTGGTGAGTGAACGGCCCGCCGCATCGGTGACGACGTAGTTCTCGCCGTCGCGGTCGAGGTGCATGCCGGCCGAGGTCATGAAATGCAGGTGCTCGATGCTTTGCGGGGACAGCGCCCGGTTCACCGTCGCCATACGCTCGCTCGCGATCAGCAAGGTCTGGCGAAACGTGCGCCCGGACAGGAAATCAAGATATTGCTCGGATCCGACCAGATCGTTGGCGGACCGCGCCCGGACCTGCTGCGCGACCTCCGCGCCGTAATTTTCGAGGATCATCGACGCCAGCTCGCACTCGGCCAGGAAGCCGAGTCCGTTGCGCGATGCGTTATTGGCGAAATCGCGCACGGTGCTCGGATGGTTCATCTCCTCGAGAAACTCGTGCGCCACATAATCGTCAGGCAGCGTCGACAGCCGATCCGCCCAGATGCGCAGCATGTCGCCATAAGGCCCCTTGTCGGGCGTCGACGCCGCCAGGAAGGCGAGCAGCTCGCGCGCCTTGGCGACCCGGCCGAACGAATCGACTTGGTCCGGCACCTCCAGCAGGAAGGCGTCGCGCAGCGGCTGCAGCATGCGCCACCCCGGCAGCACGTTGTAACTGATGCAGGCGACGCCCAACGGGGACAGCCGCGCGCGGACGATCTTGAAGATCGCATCCTGCACCGCGGTCGGCACCCAGCTATAGACGCCGTGGCAGATGATATAGTCGAAGCTGCCCAGCTCCTCGCCGATCTCGGTGAAGCTCTGGCACCGGATCTCGATATTCTTCAGGCCCAGCCTGGCGATGCGCGCCCGCCCCACCGCCACCTGGGTCCGCGCGAGATCGACGCCGACAAAGGTCGCGTCCGGATACCGTGCGGCATGGGGGATGATGTTGCCGCCCGAGGCGCAGCCCAGTTCAAGCACCCGGGCGTTCGCCATCGGCGCAACCTCCAGCCCAAACAGATGAGCGATCGCGCCGAGCCGCGCCGGCTGGCTCTGCGCAAAGGCCTTCGACTGATACGGCAGCAGATCATATTTCAGCGCCGTCCGCGCGATGATCGCCTCGATCTCCTCAGTCGTCGCCGTCGCGCTCATATGATTCTCCTCCCGCGGATCACGGTGCGCCGGGGATGTACCTGCCTCTGGCCCGGAAGCAGGGTCTTATTGCAACGATCATCCGTTTCGGATTGGTCAAAGGCGACATGATGAACTTCTGCTGTCGCGACAGGCTGATGGATGTCATCATTACCAGGCGCACGTGAACTGAGCGTGGAAGCGCATGATCGCCTCGGCACCCCTCATCCCGGACATGAAGCAGCGCCGAACCGCGGGATATGGTCTACATGGTCGAGCAGATAGCCGCGCTGCTGGAGGCGGCTTGGACGCTCGAGGAGCACGTCAGCACATCCATATGTTTCGATGATCATGCTCAGCACCAACGCTCGCGTGGAGGCCGTCCTTGATCTGGACAAAGACATCCCGGTGCGCGACGGCCTGATCTACTTCAATGCCCTCGGTCGCCGTCGGAGCGGCTTACCAAGCATCTGATAATAGAACTTTATTTCGCAGTCATGCGTGTGTGGTCCCGGCACGACCCCTGACAAGAACCAGGACACTGACCCGAGCCGCGCGGAAAATTGTAGCGAGCTAGAGCGTTGGGCGTGAAATGGGAATCGGGTTGGGGATTTGTTCGTGCCTGGAATATGATTCATCGTCATGTGGAGGTGAATCATGGGAAGGACTGGTGCGCTTACAGGACTCACGCTGGGCAGCTAAACGCGCGGAAAAGCGTGGGTTTCGGGGCCATTCCATACCCGTGGTCCACTCGTGGTCCACCCCAAAAATTGGTCCGTGACTCGGACTCACACCCGAGACGGAGAGGCATTTCCTGAGCCGATACGCCACAAACCGATTCGCTTTATTTTGGCCTCGATGGCCGTCGCGATGGGCGCATTTCGGGATTCGACCAACCGGCGTTTGCAATCTTGAAACCGCGTCGCGACCGGCTCGCCAGCGCATACTCCAGGCTGAACCTCTGACATTAGACGGGCGCGTCATCCCTTGCACTCCGTAGGGTTGAGAACCTTCTTTGCCCGCACAAGGGACCGCCGTACCGCGTGGCACCTCGCGTCGAGCCCCCAAGTTCAACTCCGCGGGAGGGGTACCAGAATTCCTGATATCACATTGATAATATGGAAGAGTTTAGGACGCGCTCAGCGGCTACCCCACATTTTTCCCCACATCATTCGCTGGATTTCTTGAAATCTCGTGGAGCGCCGCGGCAGCTTTGCGCTCCGAAGTCGGCCATTCGGCATCGCTGCCGAGCGCCCCAATAACGGACATACGTTCAGCTTGCACCGGAGGTCCGTTCGGCCCGTCCCGGAGGTCGCGAGGAGTGGCGGCTATACCCCCGCGTTCGGTCGTCAGGACAAACTCTCTAGCAGACGGAAAACAGTCGTTGAGAGTTTCGGACGCCGCCAGGCGTCGGAAAGTCTTCGGTGCCCGAACCCGCGGGCCCTAGGCGCTGCTCTATGGGGATTTCGATTTCGGTCGGTTCTGGGCGGTGGTGGACGCTGCCGATACGCGGTCGGAATCGATAGCAGACCTTCTGCTTTTCAGATGGCGGTGTGGATGTCGAAAGTCGGACCGTCCGATTTTGGCCGACCAATGGCTGCTTTCGGTCAGGCTCAATGCAGTCGTCATCGTTCCCCGGAGCACGGTCTCGGTGAGGGTCGTTGCGGGCGAGCCGTGCCGGATCACGACGCTGATCTCCCGGGTGAGCTGGCAAAGGCGGGTGGTGCGCGCGGTTGATAACGGCGTTCGACGATCTCGATGATGATCATGCGCCCGCCGCAGCACGGACAAGGTGGCAGGGTTGGTTGCGGTGCGGAGGTGACGTCGTCGACGGGCGGCGGCGCGACTGCGAGCAACTGGCGAGCCCGTTCGAGATTATCCTTGCGCGTACCGCTGGCGAGCAGGCCGTAATGTCGGATGCGGTGGAACCCCTTGGGCAGGGCATGCAGCAGGAACCTGCGGATGAACTCATCGGTCGCGAGCGTCATCACCTGCTGCCGATCAGCGCCGCCACGGTGATAGTCCTTGTAGCGGAACGTCACACCCGCCTCATCGAACCGGAGCAGGCGGCTGTTCGAGATGGCGACCCGGTGGGTGTAGCGCGCCAGATAGGCGAGCACGGCCTCGGGCCCGGCGAACGGCGGCTTGGCATAGACCACCCAGCGCTTCTTCCGGACCGGCGACAGGTGACGCAGGAACGCCCTGCGCTCGGCAAGGTGTGCCATGCTGCCGAAGAAACCGAGCCGGCCTGCGTCGTACAGCGCGACCAGCCGGGTCAGAAACAGGCGGCGGAACAGGGCGCCAAGCACCCGCACCGGCAGGAGGAACGCGGGCCGGGCCGAGATCCAGCGTTCACCATCGAGCGAGATACCGCCACCTGGCACGATCATGTGGATGTGGGGATGATGGGTCAGCGCCGAGCCCCAGGTGTGGAGCACGGCGGTGATGCCGATGCGGGCGCCGAGATGCTTTGGGTCGGCGGCGATGATCTGCATCGTCTCGGAGGCGGCGCGGAACAGCAGGTCGTAGACGACCGCCTTGTTCTGGTGGGCGATGGCGCCGACCTCGGCCGGCAGCGTGAACACGACATGGAAGTAGCCGACCGGCAGCAGATCGGCCTCGCGCTCGGCAAGCCAGATGCGCGCGGCGGCACCCTGGCACTTGGGGCAGTGCCGGTTGCGGCAGCTATTATAGGCGATCCGCCAATGGCCGCAGTCTGTGCAGGCCTCGACGTGACCGCCAAGGGCCGCGGTGCGGCACTGCTCGACCGCCGACATGATCCTGAGCTGGTGCAGGCTCAGGTGCCCGGCATGCGCGGCCCGGTAGGCTGGCCCGGCCGTGCGAAAGACGTCGGCGACCTCGATCGTCGCCACCGGCGTCAGCCATCCGGCTCGGCTCCGCTGTTGGTGAGCGCCAGTCGGTCGAGCGGGCTGATCACCGCGCGCATCGTCTTGGTGGCGACCTGAGTGTAGAATGCGGTGGTGTTGAGCTTGGCATGCCCGAGCAGCGCCTGGATGACGCGGATATCGACGCCATCCTCGAGCAGGTGGGTGGCGAAGCTGTGGCGCAGGGTGTGCGGACCGACCCGCTTGGCGATGTCCGCCGCCGCTGCAGCCTCGACGACGACGCGGTAGAGCTGCCGGGTGCTGATCGGCACCATCGCGTTGCGGCCGGGGAAGAGCCAGCCATCCGCGTGCAGCACGCCCTGCTGACGCCCGGCGCGCCACCAGTCGCGCAGCAGCGGGAGCAGGCCCTCGGGCAGCATGGCGTTGCGATAGCGCCCGCCCTTGCCGCGCTCGATCCGCAGCAACATGCGCGTACTGTCGATGTCGCTCACCTTGAGCGCGGAGACCTCGGCGACGCGCAGCCCCGCACCATAGGCGACCGAGAGTGCGGCCTGATGCTTGAGGCAGGTGGTCGCCTCCAGCAGCCGCTTCACCTCGCCCAGGGTCAGCACGACCGGGATCTTACGAGCATGCGCGGTGCGGACCAGCTTGCGTGCGAGGTCCGGCCGATCGAGCGTCTGGGTGAAGAAGAACCGCAGCGCCGCGACGATGCTGTTCATGGTCGGCGCTGGCACGCCGGCCTCCTGCTGCTCAATCTGAAACCGGCGGAGATCCTCTGCGGTCGCGGTGTGCGGCGATCGCCTCAGCCACGTCGCAAACCGCCCGACATCGCGGAGATAGTTGCGCTGCGTCTCGTGCGAGAACTTACGCAACGTCATGTCATCGATCAGGCGCTGGCGAAGCGGGCTCGCGGCAATAACCGGTATGAGATCGTTCATCGTATGACTCCTCAGTTGAAGGAGCCTCGATGGTCTGCCCGCCTCAGGCGGCGCTCAACTCAGGCGCAAACCTCGTATCTACGTCTCGACCTCACCGCGCACGCCAATCCCACGCAGCGGGTTCGTGCAACGGATGCCTGCTGCCGTTGAACCGGGAAGAGGCACCTTTATCAGCCCCGGTACCGCACGGCCGCGATAAAAGCTGCCAGGGCCGGGGACTGCTGTCGGCGGCTCAGATAGTAGAGGTGATAGCCGGGGAATGGTGGGCACCAATCTTCCAGCACTTGCGCGAGCGCGCCTGCATCTAGTTCGTCCTGCAGATAGTCCTTCGGCAAGTAGCACAAGCCAAGGCCATCGACGGCGGCCTGCCGGACCAGCGCTATGTTGTTGACGACGAACTGCCCGTCGACTCGCACATTCACAGCGCGGCCATCCTTCTCGAGGTCCCAGACGGAAACGCCGCCCTTCGCCTGATGACGAAGATTGATGCAGTTGTGGCTTGCAAGCTCATCGGGCGCCCGCGGTAATCCGTGCGCCGCAAAATATTCCGGTGAGCCAGCGACCGCCATCTGCATCTCGGGACCGATCGGCACGGCCACCATGTCCTGGGCAAGTGTTTCGCCCAGCCGCACGCCTGCATCGAACCGCTCCGCAACGATGTCCACGAAGCCGTTATCGACCGTCACCTCGACCGTCAGGTCCGGATAGAGCGGCAACAATTTCGCCAAGGCGGGTAGCAGAATGGACTCCGCGGGCTGATCGCCCGTGGTGATGCGCAGGGTGCCGGCGGGCTTATCGCGTAGCTCGGTCAGACCATCCAGTTCTGCCGACACCTCATCGAAGTGCGGCCCCACGCGCTCCAGCAGGCGCTCGCCGGCTCCGTTGTCGAAACACTTCGGCTGGTCCGTGTGAGCAAGCGTACGCCGAGTCGCTCCTCCAGCTTGCGGATCGTATGGCTCAGCGCAGACGGCGAGACCCCGAGCTTCGCGGCAGCCCGCGTAAAGCTGCGCTCCCTCGCCACTGCGAGGAACGCGACCAGATCCGCCATGTTCTCACGATGCATCATTGAATTTTGCTCACAGCCGCATGCCGATCCTTGCGTCTAATCAGCATGATGAGAAAGTCCTAATATCGGGTCATGGAAAAGGCCCAGACTTTGACTGAAGCAGATGTACCCCTGCCCGCGGGCACCCGGGCGGGTGGATGGCCGGCGGTGTTGGCGCTAACGCTGTGCGTCTCAACGCTGATCGCATCGGAATTTATGCCGGTCAGCCTGCTGACGCCGATAGCCTCGGGGCTTCGGGTCAGCGAAGGCCAGGCGGGGCAGGCCATAGCCGTGTCGGGCATATTCGCCGTGCTCACGAGCTTGTTCATCGCCTCAGCGACGCGGCGCCTCGATCGCAGAACCCTCCTGCTGTGGCTTACCGGCCTGATGATCGCTTCCGGCGCTGTCGTCGCGTTAGCGCCGAGCTATGCGGTCTTCATGGTTGGGCGCGCGCTGCTCGGCGTGGTGATCGGCGGGTTCTGGTCGATGTCAACCGCTACGGTGATGCGGCTGGTTCCCGAAGAGGCGGTGCCCCGGGCGCTCGCGCTGCTCAACGGCGGCAATGCGCTCGCAACGACGATCGCCGCACCGCTTGGCAGCTTCCTCGGTCAATATATCGGCTGGCGAGGCGCGTTTTTCTCCGTCGTCCCGCTCGCTGCCGTGACGCTCGCCTGTCAGTATTTTAGCTTGCCCAACATGCCCAGCCGCGAACGCGCGAATGGCGTGGCGGCGTTCAAGGTCCTTCGCCGCCCGCAGGTGCCGCTCGGCATGCTCGCGGTCGCGCTATTCTTCATGGGGCAGTTCGCTCTCTTCACCTACCTTCGGCCATTTCTGGAGACGGTCACTGCTGTTGATGTGACCTCGCTTTCACTGATACTGCTGGGGCTCGGCCTTGCCGGCCTTGCCGGAACCTATGCGATCGGCTTCGCACTCAAGCGGACGCTTTACGGGCTGCTAATTGCGACGCCGCTGGCGATGGCACTCATCGCCGGGGGGCTGATCGCCCTTGGCTCGTCACCCGCCAGTGTCGCGATACTGCTCATCGGCTGGGGCCTGATCGGCACCGCCGCGCCTGTCGCTTGGTGGACCTGGGTCAGCAAAGTGCTTCCAGGCGAAGCAGAGGCCGGCGGCGGACTGATGGTGGCGGTGATCCAACTCGCGATTACGCTCGGTGCGGCGCTTGGTGGGACTCTGTTCGACGGCTGGGGCTATCAGGCCACGTTCTTCGCCAGCGCCGCGCTGCTGGTTTCGTCGGCACTGATCGCTGCGCTTGCCTCACGCGCACCCCGCCCAGTGACCGATTGCGCAGCCCCTGTCACCGCCAGCACGGCGACATCCTGAAACCGGGGAGACTCATGCAACACCCGTCTAACACCCGCACTGCACTGAGCCGGCGCAACCTCATTGGCGGTGGCGTGCTCGCCACGGCAGCGATCGCCTTAGTCGACGCCCAGCTGGCGCTCGGGCAGGCCACGACCAAAGGAGCTACCATGTAATTGACTGAGGACTGGGACAAAACCTTCCCCAAGAGCGACAAGGTCGACCACCAGAAGGTCACCTTAACCAACCGCTACGGAATCACGCTCGCCGGCGATCTCTATCTGCCGAAGGACCGTCGCAGTCGTGCGCTCCCGGCGATCGCGGTCGGCGGACCGTTCGGAGCCGTGAAGGAGCAATCCTCGGGTCTCTACGCACAGACGATGACCAAGCGGGGCTTCGTCACGCTGGCCTTCGATCCCTCTTACACCGGCGAAAGCGGTGGAACGCCGCGCAACCTCGCGTCGCCCGACATCAACACCGAGGATTTCAGTGCCGCCGTCGATTACCTCGGCCTGCATCCGGCGGTGGACCGCGAGCGCATCGGCGTTCTCGGCATTTGCGGGTGGGGTGGGATGGCGCTCAATGCGGTCGCCGTCGACACCGAAGACTTTCCGACGCCTGACGGCGTCCGAAACTCTCAACGCTAGCGGTCTGGCGGGTTTCAATGCTGCTTGGTGGAAAGCAGCCTTTTCCAGACAATGCACAACTGTACGAGTGCGCAGGTAGGTTCGAAGGCTAGCGGGAGACGGCCTGCCGCTTTCGCGACAGCAGGATCAGCGCCGGCAAGAACACCAGCACCAACGGCACCGCAGCGGTCAGGCCGAAGATGATCGCGGTGGCGAGCGGGCGCTGCAGCCCCGCGCCGCGCGACAGGCCGAGCGCGAGCGGCGCCAACGTCAGCGCGGCGATCAGCGCCGACATCAAAATCGGGCGCAGGCGCTTGCGGCCGGCTTCACGCAGGGCGTCGATACCGATCACGGTGTCGCGCGGCAATTCGGCGAGGAAGAAGATCACCAGTTCAGTGACCATGCCGACCACCATCGTCAGCCCCATCAGCGCCGAGATGTCGAGTTCGATGCCGCTAATCCACAAGCCGACCAGCACCATCGCTGCCGACAGCAGCACAGTGACGATCGCCGCCAGCGTCCAGGCAAGCCGCCCGAACAGGAAGGTCAGCAACAGCGCGCTCAGCAGCAGCGCCGCGAGGAACACCACGGTGAGGTCGGCAAAGCTCTGCTGCTGCTGCGCGAAGAGGCCGCCATAGTCGACGCGCACTGAGGCCGGCAGGTGCAAACCTCTGACGGCCGCCTGTACGTCCTTCATGCCTGAACCGAGATCGCGCCCCTCGAGCCGGGCCGTGACGGCGATGAAGGGGGCGAGATCCTCGCGGGTAATCTGAGTCTGGCCCGGCGTGACGGTGACAGTCGCGATCTGCCCGAGCCGAACGAGATGCCCGTCAGGCGCGGTCAGCGGGAGACGCACCAGCGCGTCGGCGCGGGTACGCAGCTCTGCTGGCGCGCGGACGCGGGCGGCGACAAGTTGCTCGCCGATGCGGAGCTGGGTCGACTGCGTGCCGGCCACCAGCGCCTCGACCTGAGTCGAGATCGCATCGGGGTCGAGGCCCTGCTGCAGCGCCGCGGCGGGATCGACCTTCACCGTCAGCGCATCGCCCGCAACGCGCAGACCATCGACCACCTCGACGATGCCGGTGATCTTGCCGATCGTATCGCCGACGCGCTTGGCCGAATCCGCCAGCAGCTTGGGATCATCCCCGAACAGCTTGACCTCGACCGGTTGCGGCACCGCCGTCAGATCGCCGATTAGGTCCTCCATCAGCTGCGCGGTTTCGACTTCGAGGCCGGGGACCTTGGCCTGCACCTCACTGCGAATCTCGGCCATGACCTCGTCGAGCGGCCGGCGCGATCCGTTCTTCAGGCGGATGAAATAATCGCCCTCGTCCGCCTCGGTCAGGCCGCCGCCGAGCTGGACACCGGTTCGCCTGGAATAGCTCGCGACCTCCGGGGTGGCGGTGATGATCTGCTCGACTTGGCGCAGCAGCCGGTCGGTATCGCCGAGCGCCGCACCCGACTGTGCTCTGTAGTCGAGGATGAAGCCGCCCTCGTCCATCGCCGGCATGAATCCCGACGGCACGTGGTTCCACGCCGCATAACCGAGCACCGCCAGCCCAATGCCGACCAGCGCGACGAATAGGCCGGGACGCGCCAGCGCGCGGTCCGCCGCCTTGCCGTTCCAGCGTTCGAGCCGCTGCTGGAAACCGCCCGCCTTCTCGGCCGCCTCGACATCTTTCGCGCGCACCCAGCGCTCGGCCAGCAGCGGCAGGACGAGGCGCGCGAATAGCAGCGACAGCCCGAGCGCGGCGACCATCGTCAGCGCCAGCGCCTTGAAAAAGCCGCCGGTCACGCCGCTGACGAAGGCGAGCGGCATGAACACCACGATCGTCGCGGCGGTCGATCCGATTAGCGGTTTGGACATCTCGGCGGCAGCCTTGCCGACCGCCTTCTCGCCTTCCTGCAACCGGCGCATGATGTGTTCGAGCATCACCACCGCATCGTCGACAACGAGTCCGACCGCCGCCGCCATCCCGCCGAGCGTCATCATGTTGAAGCTCATGCCGAAGGCGAACAGGACAAGACATGTCGAGGCGAGGACGGCGGGCAGCATTAGCCCGGTGAGGATCATCAACCGCGTCGAGCGCAGGAACAGGAACAGCACGAGCCCCGCCAGCACCGCGCCGATCAGGATCGCGTCGCGCACCGCATTGGCCGCGCCAGTGACCAGTTCCGACTGGTCGTAGAAGGGCGTGACCTTGACGCTCGGCGGCAGGCCAAGGCCGGCGAGGCGCGTATCGACGTCCTGCACGATTCGTACGGTATCGCCGGTCAGCGACTGCCGGACGTTGACCAGCACGGCGTCGCGCCCGCCGGAGGAAACCTTGGTGAAGCTGGGCTGCACGGAAGGATGGATCGTCGCGATCTGGCCGAGCGTCACGATCCCGGCGGCGCTGCCGGTCGCGGCCTTGACCGGCGTTGCAGCGAGATCGGCGATGCTGGCGATGCGGTTCTCGGCCAGCACGAGGTAGAGCCGGTGGCGGTCCTCGAGCTTGCCGACGCCGCGCACCGCATTGGCCTTGCCGACGGTGGCGGCGATCGCGTCGAGCGAGAGACCGAGCGACTGCGCCTTGGCGGGATCGACGTCGATCGCGAGTTCGCGCGGGGAGCCGCCGAGGATGTCGATCCCCGCCACGCCGGGCACGGCGGTCAACGCCGGGCGGACGTTCAGCTCGGCGATCTGGCGAAGGGCATTCTGGTCGAGCGTGTCTGACGTCAGCGCGATGCCGAGCACCGGGAAGATCGTCGGATCGGAGCGGCGCACGTCGAAGCGCGTCCCCGTCGGCAGGTCCGGCAAAGTGGTGGCGAGCGCGGTCTGCGTCGCGAGCGTCGCCGCGACCATGTCCACGCTCCAAGGGAAATCGACCGCGACCTCGGCGGATCCACGGCTGGTGGTCGAGCGCACGCGCGTCACGCCCGGCACGGTGCGCAGCGCGATCTCGATCGGGCGGGTGATTTCGGCCGTCATCTGCTGAGCGTCGCGGTCGCCGGCATCGATCGAGACCACGACGCGCGGGAAATCGATATGCGGGAACAGGCTGACCGGCATCCGCGTCGCCGCGAAGATGCCGCCCGCGATCAGCAGGATCGCCGCCAGCCACAGCGCCTGTGCATTGCGTTGCAGGGCATCCTTCACCGCGTGCGGACCTTCATCCCATCCTCGACGGCGGTGCCGCCTTCGACCACGACCTGCTCGCCGGGCTTGAGGCCCTTCCCAATCGTGACGCGCTCGCCGGTCGCGGGCTCGGTCTCGACATCGCGGCGATGCGCGACGCCACCCGAGACGGCGTAGACATAGGGTTGCCCGGCATCGTCGAGCAGCGCCGCATAGGGAATGGTCAGCGCCGACCCTGTCTGCGTGACCGCGACCGAGCCCGACAGGATTTCACCCGCGCGCAGACCGCTGCCGGCGGGCACCTTGGCATAGACCGAGGCGAGCCTGGTCTGGGCATCGACATTGGTGTTGACCGACTCGATCGGCACCGAGACCGGCGCGCGCGCGGCATTGCCCGCGATCCGAATCGTCATGCCGGGACGCAAAGTCTGGGCGGTGTCGGGATCGACGCCGAAGCGCACGCGCACGTCTCCACTGCGCGTGACAGTGGCGACGGCGGCGGCGGGCTGCAGAAGATCGCCGACCGCGACCGGCACGGTATCGACGGTCCCCGCTGCCGGCGCGCGCAAGGCAAGTCCGCCGACGCGGTCGGCGAAGCTGGCGCGCAGGGCATTGGCGGCGGCGGCGGCGGCGCGTGCGGTCTCGACATCGGCGTCGCTCATCAGCCCGTCACCCCGCATGCGGATCGCGCGGGCGAGCGCCTTGTCGGCGGCGGCGGCATCGCCGGCGGCCTTGGCGGCATCGGCGCGCGTGGTCGGCGACGGCGACAGGCGGACGACGACCTGGCCCTGGCGCACCGTCGTGCCGGCGGGCGCGTCGATCGCGGCGACCTTCGCCTCGGCGGGCGCGACCAGCGACATCTTCGCCGCCGGGCCGGCTTCGGCTGCGCCATAGAGCGCGATGTCCTGCCCGGCCTGTCCTTGCGTGGCGGGGGCGAGCTTGACCAGCGCCACCGGGTCGGCGGCCTTATCCTCGCCGCCGCCCGAGCAGGCGGCGAGCAGCAGCGTTGGCGCGGCGATCCACAGCCGGGTCATTGTGTCCAAGTCTCCCTGAGCGTTCCGGTAAGCAGTTCGAGCGCGATGCCCTGTTCGGCGATCGCCTGTTCGGCCTGGGCGAGCAGGATGCGCTTGTCGCGCAGCGCCTGTTCGGCGGTGTCGGCGGTCGAGCGCGCGAGGTCGCCACGGGTCGCGGCGGTGCGGCTCTTGGCGGCGAAGCGCTCGGCGGCGGGCAGGTCGCGTAGCACGGTGTCGCGCTGCGTTCGCGCGATGCCGATCCCGGCGACGGCGGCGGCGATTTCCGCGCGGGTCTGGAACAGGCGCCCGTCATATTCGGCGCGCAAGGCTCCGCGCGTGGCCTTCTCGGTTGCGATGCCGCCGCGATTGCGGTTCCAGAGCGGTAGCGTGAAATCCACCGCCGGGCCGACGATGAGGTTGCCGGCGGTATCGCGGTTGACGGTCGAGGTCAGTCCGAGCGTTGGAAACTGGTCCATGGTCGCCTTGCGCACCGTCGCCTCCTGCGAGGCATAGCCCGCCTCGAGCGCGCGCAAATCGGTGCGGTTGGCCTGCGCGACGGCGAACAGGAGCGCCGGATCGAGCGGTGCGTCGAATTCGGGCGTAGTCGCGAGGTGCAACTCGGTCGCGGGCGGCAGGCCCAGCAGCTTTGTGAGCTCGAACCTGGCGGTGTTGAGATCGGTGCGCGCGGTCTGCAGCTTGGTCTCCGCGTCGGCGGCGGCGAGGCGCGTGGACTGCACCGGATCGCCCGCTATGTCGCCGCGTCCGGCCGCGCGCAGGTCGCGGTCGAGCAGCGAGCGGGCGCTGTCGCGGCTCGCCTCCGCCAGCGCCAGCGCCTGCGTCAGCGCGACGATCCGCACCGCCTGCAGCCGCGCCGCGCCCGCCGTCTGCCATTCGCTCCAGGCGAGGTCGAGCCGTATCTGATCGGCCGCCGCCTTGGCCGCCGCGACCTGCACGCCGCGCGTCCGCAGCGCGTTGAGATCGAGCGCCAGAGCGCCGACGAGGTCCATCAGCGGATCGGGGCCGGTCAGCACCTTGCTCGCACCAAGGTTCAGCGTCGGGTCGGGCAGCAGTCGCGCCGCGAAGACCTGCGCATCGGCGACCCCCGCACGCTCGCGCAGCGCCTTCAGATCGGGGTTGTTGAGTACCGCCAGCGTCGCCACCGCGTTGCCGTCCAGCGGCGCGGCAAGATCGATCGTTACGGGCTTCAGATAGGGGCGGTCGATCTTCGCTGCCGCAAGCGACAGTGCCTGCACATCAGGCGCCGCCAACATCGGAGGCCGGGGGTCGAGCGGCGCCGGAGCGTAGCTCTGGCACCCTGCCAAGATCAGGCAGGCAAGCGGGAGAAATCTACGCATCATGCGATCCTGGGTATCGTGATCGTCACGCGCAGCCCGGTCGATGCTCCGCCCGTGTCGGCCCCGCCGCCATGCGCCGACGCGACCGCCGCAACCAGGCTGAGGCCGAGGCCGTTGCCCGGCGTGGTCCGGCTTGCCTCGCCGCGATAGAAGCGCTGCAGTATGGCGGGCAGCTCCGCTGCGGGCACGCCGGGGCCGTCATCCTCCACCGAAATCCTCGCCTGCGCCGCGTCCGCCGCCAGCGTGAGCATCACGCGCGTATCCATGGGCGTGTGGACGCGTGCATTGTCGAGCAGATTGGCGATCGCTTGCGCCAGCAATTCGCGGTCGCCCCACACCATGACGCCGCGTTCGACCTTCCACGCCAAATGGTGGCCGCTGTCACTCAATGCCGGCAGGAAGCTGTCGCCCACATCATCGACGAGGGCCGACAGATCGACCCGCGCAAAGCTCTGTTCGAGCCCGCCACCCTCGACCTCGGAGATGCGCAGGATCGAGCTGAACAGGGCTAGCAACGCGTCGCCCTGCTCCAGCGCGCGTTCGGCCGCGCCATCGACCTTGCCGACCTGTTCGAGCTGGCCGCGCAGCCGCAGCAGCGGGGTACGCAGATCGTGTGCGACGTCGCTGGAAACCTGCCGCAGATTGTCCATCAGCCCGGCAATCCGGTCGAGCATCGCGTTGAGCGCGAGCGCGACGGCGTCGAACTCGTCGCCGTAAACGCTGACGGGCATGCGCTTGTCGAGATCACCGCCGACGATCGCGTTCGCGGTGCGGCTGATGACGCCGAGCCGCTGGCGCAGATACCGCCCGAGGAGCAACGCCCCGGCCAGGCCGACCAGCAGGACGACCGCGAAAGCTATCCCGAACAGTTCGAGAATCGTGGCGTCGATGGCCTCGACCGCCTCGGAATCGATCGCCACCACGAGCCGACCACGGCCCGGCAGGTCGAGCGCCTTGGCACGCGCATTGTCCGGGCCCTCCACCGGGTCGCGGAAGACGATCATGCTGAACCCCGGCGCCGGGCGCGTCGTGTCCATCCGTCCGGCGATGCGCTTGCCGGCAGAATCGAACAGCGCATACACGAAAGACTCGGTCGTACTGCCGCGCTCGCGCTCGGCGATCTCGTCTTTCAGTCCCGCCGTTCCGTCCGGCTCTTGCGCGAGATCGGAAAGTTCGGCGGCGATACGCTCGTCGCGTTGATGACGGAACTCCGCGTCGGCGGCGAAATAGACGGCGATGCCCAATACCAGGATCGCCGCGGCGAGGGCCGCGGCGTAGGTAAAGGCAATGCGATAGGCGGCGCTGGAGCGCAGGCTAGCCATCCGCGCGCATCCGGTAACCGGCACCGCGTATCGTCTCGATCGGATCGCCAGCAAAACCCTCGCGCAGCTTGGTGCGCATCCGGCTGAGGTGGCTTTCGACGATGTTGGTCTGCGGGTCGAAGTGGAAACCCCAGACTTCCTCCAGGAACATCGTGCGCGTTACGATCTTGCCGGCGTTGCGCATCAGCAGTCCGAGCAACTGAAATTCGCGCGGCTGGAGATGCACCGGGCGGCCACCGCGCGTCACCTCGCGCCGAAGCACGTCCAGGCCGATGTCACCGACTTCGAGCCGTGTCACGACCTCGTTGATCGGCGGACGCCGCGCGAGGGCATTCAGCCGCGCTACCAGCTCGGCCATGGCGAAAGGCTTGACCAGATAGTCGTCGGCGCCGGCATCGAGGCCATCGACGCGGTCGGCCACGCCACCCTTGGCCGTCAGCACCAGCACGGGGGTGCGGACCGACGCCGCCCGCAAGCGGCGCAGCACGTCGAGTCCTTCGACACGCGGCAGCATGCGGTCGAGCACGATCGCGTCGAAGCTCTCGGTCGCGCCGAGATGCAGCGCATCCTCCCCGTCGGCCACGCGCGTAACCACGTGGCCGAGTTCGCCCAGCCCCTGCTCCACAAAGGCGGCGATGTCCGTATCGTCTTCGGCGAGGAGGATGCGCATCGCTGGCTCAGTCCTTCGCGCCGGGGGTTTCGTACGCGTCCTCGACGATCTTGCCTGACATCGCGTCGACGCCGATCTCGTGGATACGCGCACCTTGCACAATGTCGAAGGAATAGCGCCAGCCGCCCTTTTCATATTCGTAATCCCCGGCTTTCACACGCCCCGGAGCGCGCTTCAGCGCGATCGCGCGGGCGGCCGCCATCGCGATCTTCGGCTTCGGTTTTGCAGGCGCGGCGGCAGCCGGGCGGGAAGCAGCAACAATGGCGATCGTCAGCGCAAGCATCGCAGGTTTCATGATCTCAGATCCTCGAACACGCGATCGGTGCTACCGCATATTCTTCTTGCCGCGCTGTAGATTGGCAGGCCGTGGCACGGCACATCGTTTTTCCCAATGTTTGTTAACGGCGGTAAGCGCCGCCCGTCGGTGCGCGATTGTATTTCGCCAATGTGGGCGCCGGGTGCTGGCGCCGCCGAAATGCGCGGAGCAGAAGGCCCGCGTTCCATGCGAGGAGTTTCGAATGCGCCTGTCCCTGATCGCCCTGTTGGCCGCCGTCGCCGCTCCTGCCCTCTCCGCACCTGCGGCCGCGCCCAGTTATGCCGTGACGGGCAAGATCGCCGGTCCCGACGGATCGTGGGACTATGCGAGAGTTGATCCTGAGACGCATCGGCTCTTCGTCGCGCGCAGCGGATCGGTGACGGTGATCGACCTCGCCGGTGGCGGCGTCTCGTCCTGGGGCGAGATCGCGCGCGGCCATGCCGTCGTACCGCTGCCGGGCAATCGCCTGCTGGTGACGAGCGGCAATGACGGCACTGCGCGCTTCCTCGATGCCACGACCGGTAAGCAGATCGCGAGCGTCGCGGTCGGCAAGAAGGCCGATGCTGCGATCTTCGATGCCGCGAACGCCCGCGTCTTCGTAATGAATGCGGACGGCGGCACCGTCTCGGTGATCGACACCGCCGCGATGCGCGTCACCAAGACGATCACGGTCAAGCCCGCGCTGGAATATGCCGCGCTGGTCGGCGGCACGCTCTTTATTAACGACGAAGATGCGAACGAGCTCGAGATGGTCGACGTGGCGAGCGGCAAGGCCGGCACGCCGATCGCCTTGCCGGGCTGCGAAGGCCCGACCGGGCTCGGCTATGACGAGCGCAGCAATCGCCTGATCAGCGTCTGCGCCAACGGCAAGGCGGTGATCGTCGACGCGAAAACGCGCAAGATCGTCGGCATGGTCGATACCGGCAAAGGCCCCGACGCGGTGATCCTCGATACCGCACGGCGGCTGGCTTTCGTCCCCTGCGGAAAGGACGGCGTCCTCGACATCCTGTCGCTCGACGCCCCCGGCGGCGTAGCGCGCGTCGGCCGCGTCACGACCGAAGTGGGCGCCCGGACCGGCGCGCTCGATCCCGCGACCGGCGCGATCTACTTGCCGACCGCCGCCTTCGCTGCACCCGCCACGCCCGGCGGCCGCCCAACGGCAGTTCCCGGCAGCTTCCACGTGCTGGTCGTAAAGCCGGCGCAATAAGTGTCCGAGATTAAATAACCCCAATGTAGGCCAGCTGGGCAGCGAGAGTCGCCCAACGGTCACAAACCGCGACCATCCACCCGGAACCAGCCGTCCGGGAGCGGCCTCCAAGGGGGAAATCACGTGAGAAATCGCGCGCTGCTGCTCGCCTCGACGATGCTTGTCCTGGCGACATCGACTACCGCTTTTGCCGACACCACATCGTCGCCGGGCGACGACGACACTCGCAAAGACATCATCGTCACGGCCCCGCGCGAAGAGGAGAAAGCGCGCGAGACACAGCGCGATGCGCCGAACCTCATCAACGTCCAGTCGGCGGAAGCGATCGCCAAATATCCCGATTTCAACTCGGCCGAAGCGCTGAGCCGCGTGCCGGGCGTGTCGCTTTCGAGCGATACCGGCGAAGGGCGCTTCGTCGTCATCCGCGGCATCGACGGCAACCTCAACGGCGCGACCTATGGCGGCGTGGTGCTGCTCAACACCAACCCGGCCGGCACCGTCTTCGGCAGCGGCCGCGCGGTCGAGTTCGACACGATTCCGACGGGGGCCATCGACGGTTTTATCGTCAGCAAGACCGGCATGCCCAATCACGATGCCGAAGGGCTCGGCGGCACGATCGAATTGACCCCGCGCTCGGCAGCGCGGATCGAACATGCCTTCATCGATGGCGCGATCGGCTATGGCTACGAACCCGCGCACGATCACACTGGCCCGCTCAACCTCGACCTCGCGGTCGGCGCGCGCTTTGGCGCTGGCAACAAACCCTTCTCCTTCGTGTTGACGGGCTCGTTCCGCAGCGACAAGCGCGGCTTCGACGATCTCGAGGCGGATTATGTCGACGATCCGCGTCTGACGGCTGCCTCCGGCCAGGCCTTCTCGCCGCTGCAGGTCAACAAGGCGCTCGCCGACATCCAGTTGCGGCGCTACGACTATAACCGGCGCCGGTTCGGCTATGGCGGCGAATTCGCTTTCACGCCGAACGACGACACGCAATATTACGTCCGGGCCTCGATCGCGGGCTATGTCGAATCCGTGCTGAAGAACCGGCTCACTTACGACAAGCTGGACGGCTCGCTGAGCGTCAATCCTGCCAACCCGGCCGGGTACGTGACGACGACCGCGATCACGATCAAGGGCACCGATGAGGAAGAGACGCACCGCAACCAAGTGTTCGTGGTCGGCGGACGCAATCGCTTCGGCAACCTCGCGCTCGACTATCACGGCGCATACTCGCGCGCGACCTTCAGCGTCGGGCGCAATTTCGGGACGACCTACACCGGCCCCAAGAACGTACCCTTTGCGATCGACAACATCACCAACGCCGATTTCCCGACCCTCGGCGTGACCAACGGCGTCAACGTCAACGACCCGACACTGTACAAGCTGACCAAGCTCGGCAACTCGACCGAAAAGGCGGTCGACGAGGAATGGTCCGGCGCGATCAACGCCGCGCTCGACACGCACTGGATCGGCAGCGACGACCGCCTGCAGATCGGCGGCGAAGTGCGGCTGCGCACCAAGACCGACACGCCCTTCGCGCAATCGTACACGCTACCGTCGAGCGGACTGCCCGCCCTGAACCCGGCGATCACCGACTATTACCAAGACCATTACAGCAACGGCCCGCAGGTTCCGGCCGGCGCCATTCGCGCACTCGCCGCAACCGCCACCAGTGCTGGCCTTGCCACCGACCTCACCGGCTATTTCAAGGCGGAAGAGGATATTTATGCGGGCTACGCGATGTACACCTTCTCGCTCGGCAAGTTTGGCGGCATCGCCGGCGCGCGTCTCGAGCATACGCAGGCCACTTACACGACTTACACCTTCGATACCGATCCGCTGACCGGCGACGATCTCCCGCCGGCACTGACGGTGCGCAAGCGCAGCTACACCAATGTCTTCCCGACGGTGCAGCTCCGCTATAACCTGACGCCGAGCCTGATCGCGCGCGCGACCTATTCGACCGGCGTCGGACGGCCCGGCTTCAGCCAGATCGCCTCGGCGATCTCGATCGACCGCGACAAGGGCATCATCACGCAGGGCAATCCCGATCTAAGGCCGACCACTGGCAACAATTTCGACCTCTCGATCGAACAGTATCTGCCGCATGGTGGGATCCTGTCGCTCGGCTTCTTCGACAAGGAGTTCGACAATTACATCGTCGCACGCCAGCATATCGGCAGCGACGCGCGACTGACCGATTTTGGCAATCAGGTCGTGTTCGTCACTTACGAAAACGTCGGCGCATCCTTCGCGCGCGGCATAGAAGGCGCGTACGACCAGCATTTCACCTTCCTGCCCAAGCCGTTCGACGGCTTCGGCATCGGCGCCAACGCGACCTATGTGGACAGCGGGATCACCCTCCATGACGGCGGCCGCAGGCAGATCCTGCCCGCCACCTCGAAATGGACGTGGAACGCGGCCGCATATTACGAGGCGCACGGCCTGCAGCTGCGACTGTCGGCGCAATATGTCGGCGCGAACCTGTTCGGCATCGGCGACGGCCCCGCCACTGACGTTTATCAGGATGCGCGCACGACCCTCGACTTCACCTCGTCGCTGGAGGTGCGCAAAGGCATCAAGCTCTATTTCAACGTCAAGAACCTGACGAACGAGCGCTACCGCATCTACGAGGCCGACACGACGCGGCCGATCCAGCGCGAATTCTACGACCAGACCTTCGAAGGCGGCGTGAAGTTCAAATTCTAGACGGAAAGAGATGCCCGCGATGACCGACACAAAGCAAATCACCCGCCGCACCGTCGTCGGCGGCATCGCCGCCGCCGCGGCGATCACTCCTTTCGCGCGCGCCGCCGTCGCCAAACCGACGGGCGGCTTCCTCGTCGTCGGCGATTGGGGCCGGGACGGCGCGCAGCATCAGCGCGACGTGGCGGTGGGGATGGGCAAGGCCGCGCGCGAGCTCGGCAGCCGTTTCATCCTCTCGGTCGGCGACAATTTCTACGAAAGCGGCGTCCAGACCGCGCATGACGCGCAGTGGAAGACATCATTCGAGGATATCTACACCGACGCAGCGCTGCAGGTGCCGTGGTACGTTGCGCTCGGCAATCACGACTATAAGGGCAATCCGCAGGCGCAGATCGACTATGCAGCGACCAGCGCGCGCTGGAAGATGCCGAGCCGCTACTACAAGGTCTCTGGCGATACGGCCGGTCTGCCCGGCGTCGATTTGTTCGCGATCGACACGTCGCCGCTTGTCCACAAATACAGCGAAAAGGCCGAGGCCGCGATCGCCGCGAACGTGACGCAGCAGGATACCGCGGCGCAGCTCGCATGGCTCGACCGCGAGCTCGCCGCGTCGACCGCGCTGATGAAGCTGGTGTTCGGCCATCACACCATTCGCTCTGGCGGCAGCGGACACGGCGAAACGCCGGAGCTCGTCGAGCTGGTCCGACCCATTCTCGTGAAGCACGGCGTGTCGGCCTATATCAACGGCCACGATCACGACCTCCAGCATATCCGCCGCGACGGTCTCGATTACGTGCTGTGCGGCGCGGGTTCGGAGGTGCGCGCCGTCAAGGCGGTCGAAGGCACGCAATTCTGCATCGCAAAATCCGGCTTCGGCGCGTTGAGCCCAGTGCCAGACGGCCTCGCGCTGGAGTTTCGCGATTATATCGGGGCTTCGCTCTATCGCGCCGTCATTCCTCGCCACAAAGCGTCTTGAAGGGTAGCCGACCGGGGACGCGTGGCGCGGGATTACATTTTCCCAATCTCCGAACTGTCGTGGTTTCGCCATCGAAACGTAACATGACTTCCATAGCCGCCGCTTCAGCCGGGAGCGGTAAGGGGTTTTAGAACATGAGAGTCGCATTGATCGTGTCCGCACTCGCGGCCACGTGCGGGGGCGCTTGCGCCCAGGCCGCACCACCTGCAATCGACGTAGACTACCGCATCGTCGGCCGGATTCCCGGACGCGACGGCTCCTGGGATTTCGCGTCGGTCGATACCGTCGGCGGCGCGCTGTACATCGCACGCGGCGAGGCGATCGAACGCGTCGATCTTGCCACGCACAAGGTCGTCGACGCACTCGCGCCCGCGCGCCGAGCGCATTCGGTGCTGGCCATCGACGGCGGCGAGACCGTTTTCGAAACCGATGGCGAAACGGGCCTCGCGCGCTTCGTCTCGGTCAAGGACGGCAAGGTGCTCGCCGAGATCGCCACCGGCGCGAAGCCCGATGCCGCGTTCGTCGATCCGGCGACCGGCCTGATCGCGGTGATGAATGCGGGCGACGGCGACGTGGCGCTCATCGACCCGAAGACCCGCACGCTCGTCGGCAAGATCACCGTCGGCGGCGCGCTCGAATTCGGCGTTGCGGACGGCAAGGGCGGTGGCTTCGTCAACGTCGAGGACGCGAACGCCATCGCTCGCATCGGCTTCAAGTCGAAGCGCCGCACCGGCACGATCGCACTGCCCGGCTGCGACGGTCCGACCGGCCTCGCGCTGGTGGCGAACGGCACGCGGTTGATCTCCGCCTGCGCCAACCATGTCGCCTTGGTGATCGACGCGAAGAGCGGCAAGACACTCACGACGCTGAGGATCGGCGCCGATCCCGACGCCGTACTGGTCGACGAAGCGCGCGGGCTTGCCTTCATCCCCTGCGGCGGCACCGGCACGCTGGTCGCCCTGACAATCGCCGATCCGAACCACATCGCGGTGGCCGGCGTCATCGCAACGCAGCGCGGCGCCAAGACCGGCGCGATCGATCCGCGCGACGGACGCATCTACCTTCCGGCCGCCACGCTCGGTCCGATCGCCAAGGGTGCGAAGCGCGGCCAGCCGGCGCCGGGCAGCTTCACCGTGCTGGTGCTCGCGCCGGCGACGAAGGGCGACAAAACCCTACAGTATCTCGACTCCGCCGCCTTCGAGCCGGCCCGCACGCTGCCGGCACCCGCGCCCAAGGGCTCACCCGCCGAGGCACTCGAACTCAAGCGCATCCATGCGCTGATCGACGGCGCCGACGCCGCCCGCATCGCGCAGGCAAAGGCCGACAGCGACCTGGAAGACCCGTCGATCTTCGACAAGGCGGCGGGTCGCGACCTGAAGGCGCTGCCCAACACCTGGGCCCTCCTCAAGCTTGTACAAGGCGAGACCGATCTCACGGTCGGCCTGAGCAAGAATTTCTTCAACCGCGTCCGGCCATGGGGTGTCGATACGACGATCCACAATTGCGAGAACGAGCCCGGCGCCAAGCCGACGCGCGGCTATCCGAGCGGCCATTCCGGCCTCGGCTATTCGGTCGGCTGGACGCTCGCGCAGTTGCTGCCCGACCGGGCGCCGGCGATCCTCGACCGTGCCCGCGACTATGCCGTCAGTCGCGAGATCTGCGGCGCGCACTACGCGACCGACACGGAGGCGAGCCACGTCGTCGGCACGCTGTCGGCGTGGATGCTCGCAAACGATCCGCGCCTTTCCGGCCTCTACAAAGCCGCCCGCGAAGAACTCGCGACGCCGGCCACCCACTGACATCCAATATCCTGGGGACATCATCATGAAGACCAATCTGCGTGCGGCATTGCTCGTCGCCACCAGCCTGACGGCGTTCGTCTGTTCTACCGTTGCCTACGCCGCAGATGCTCCGGCGCTGGCTCCTGCCGGCGTCGATGACGGACAGACGACCAGCGCCAACAGCGCCGGTCAGGCGAATGACAAGAACTCGCTGACGTCGTCGGATATTATCGTTACGGGTTCGAAGACGGCAGAGAGCGCACCGATCACCGCATCGCTCACCACCACGCAGCCGCAGTCGGCGGTCAGCCGTGACCAGATCGACAATGTCGTGCCCACCGCGGACTTCAACACGCTGATCATGCTCACGCCCGGCGTGTCGATCACCGGCACCGGTAACGGCGCCGGCTTCGGCGAGAGCAAGGCGGTGATCCGCGGCTTCCAGGACGGCGAATATAACGTCACCTACGACTCGATCCCGTTCGCCGACACCAACAACCCGACGCACCACTCGACCGCCTTCTTCCCGTCGAACACGATCGAGACCGTCGTCGTCGATCGCGGCCCCGGCAACGCCAGCCAGCTCGGCCAGGCGACGTACGGCGGCAACCTCAACATGTATTCGCGCGGCGTGCGCGACGAGAAGGGCGGTCAGATCGAAGGGATCATCGGCAATTTCAACAGCTTCATCGGCCGCGCCGAATTTCAGAGCGGCAAGATCGAGAAGCTGGGCGGCACGCGCGTCGTACTGACCGGCCAGTACCTGCAGTCGGATGGCGCCCTCACCTATTCGCCGGTGAATTCGAAGAACCTCTACGGCAAGGCGGTCATCCCGATCGGCTCTAACACGCTCACGCTGATGAGCACCTGGAACCGCAATTTCTACTACCAGTCGGACGTCGCCAAAGGCGCGACCTGCGGCAGCGCGACCGTCTCGGGCACGTCGCGTACGGCGCTGGATGCATCAAGCAATCCTCTCACACAGCTCACCGGTGAGAATTGCGCGGCGACCTCCAACGTCGGCATTTACGGCAGGAACTTCGGCCTGACCAACGATCCGGGCCTTGCGAGCTATTACAAGTTCAACCGCACCGACAAGACCACGGACTTCTCGTACATCCGCCTGCAGAGCGATTTCGGCGGCGGCTTCTCGATGGATAACCGCGCGTACATGTACGGTTACACCAACAACACCTTTTCGGGGAACGGCAGCACCTCGATCAAGGCCGGGACGCCCAATACCTTCGTGCAAAGCCCCGGCACCGTATTCACCGGCTTCTCCGGCGCCGGCACCGCCGCATCGCCGCTTGTCGCCGTCAAGGGTCCGTCGACCGACGTGCTCGGCTACAACAAGCTGAACAAGTACCGGACTTTCGGCTATATCGGTCAGCTCAACTACGACTTCTCACTGGGCAAGATCCGGCTCGGCGGCTGGTACGAATATGCCGTCACCGATCGCCACATCTTCGATCTCGACCGCACCACCGGCGCGCCGAGCTTCAACGAGAAGTTCGCCGACGGCACTGCCGCGAACGCATCCCAGCCCTCCAGTACGCTCGCCAACGTACAGTATCTGCAGCATTCGAACTGGCACCAGTATCAGATCTTCGGCGAGTTCGAATTCCATCCGTTCGAGGGCCTGTCGATCACGCCTGGCCTGAAGTACGTCCACTTCACGCGCGGCGTGAATGCGGTGCTCAACCAGAAGGCGCGCGCGCCGATCGACACCAGCGCGACCTGGACCAAGCTGCTGCCCTTCGCGACGATCAACTGGCAGCCGACGTCGAATTGGTCGTTTTATGGTCAGTATGCGCAGGGCATGTACGTCCCCGACCTGTCGAGCTTCTATTCGACATCCGGCTCGCTCTCGTCCGCGCTCGACGCGCTGAAGCCGCAGACATCGACCAACTACCAGATCGGCACCGTCTGGCACGGCCACAACATCTCGCTCGACGTCGACGGCTATATCATCAACGTCGACAACAAGATCGGCACCTGCACCACGACCGGCTGTGACTCGTCGCTGCTGACCAACATCGGCCAGGTGAAGTACAAGGGCGTGGAAGGCCAGATCAACGTCATGCCGATCCACGGCCTGACATTGTTCGCAAACGGATCGTACAACCAGGCGAAGAGCGTAACGACGGGGGAGCAGATCGCTAAGGCACCGTTCACGACGGCGGCGGCGGGCTTCATCTACCGCAACGGTGGCTTCCGCGTATCGTACAACCACAAATACACGGGCGCGCAATACGCCACCGAGTATAGCGGCAGCCCGGGCTATCGACTCTATCGCATCAAGCCGTACAGCATCGGCGAGTTCGCGATCAGCCAAGACATCGACAAGCGCTTCCAGGTCGGCGTGACGGTATCAAACGTGTTCAACAGCCGCGCCGTCACCGCGATCTCGAACAGTTCGTCAGGTGCGCCTACGACAGTCATCGGCGGCACGAGCTATCAGAGCGGGTACGGCCAGCTCGACCAGTTCAACTACCTTCCGCCGCGCTCATTCCTGGTTGATGCACGTATCAAGTTTTGACGTTCGATGCGGGCGAGAAGCGGCCCGCCTACATGCGGCAGCTTTCAGCGGAATTGAATGGTGGCGCCAATGGCGATTTTTAGGGCGCGTAGCCGACCGTGTGCTTCGAAGTGCCCCCCTGTCGGCAGCTTCCGACAGAACCGGTCATTCACCAGAGCGGATGTGAATGACTGGCTCCGGTGGAAGCACGAACCCGCTGCCCGCGCTGGGCGCCGCTCAATCCAGGCGGGGCGCCCGCGTCATCGCCCTTACATCACCACCAACGCCAATCCCGCGCAGCGGGTTCGTGCTTCCACCAATCTTGACACCCAATGCACTCTGGAAAGACCGTTTCTGGGTTGGGACATACCTCTCAACGACCGGCACTGGCGCGAAGCAGATCTATCTACATCTCGATTCCCAGCCCCCGACTCCGACCTCGGCCAATAACGTCCGCCAGACTCTGCCCAACGCTGCGCCCCGGCATCTCCGGCAAGCCCAACTGCGCTTTCCGATTACGCAGAATTGACTCGACCTGAGGGTCGCGCTCGAGACTCTTCGCCATCGCGCGAAAGCCGTGGCTGGTCATCTCGTCATGCTCAAAGCCCAACCGGCGCAGTGCCGTGTTCAAGGTGTTTTCACAGATCGAACGTTTGGTCGTATGCAAGGCCGGGAACAGAAACTCGCTCGGTCTAGCGAGCGACCGCAGTTCCTGGAGCAGGTAGACCGTCTGACGCGACAACGGCACGGCGTGCGGCTGCTTCATCTTCATGCGCTCGGCCGGGACCCGCCAGACCTTGTCCGCGAAATCGATCTCGCTCCACTTAGCCTGCCGCAATTCGCCGGGCCTGAGGAATACGTGCGGCGCCAGCCGCAAGGCAAAAAGCGTCTCCGGCCGTCCCTTATAATCCTCGATGGCGCGCAACAGGTCTCCGACCTTTGCCGGCTCTACGATCGCGGCGTGATGACTGACCTTCGGTACGGTCAGCGCTCCGCGTAAAATATCGGCTGGATTGCGGTCGGCGCGCAACGTCGCGAAGCCGTATCGAAAGACGCGGCCGGCGAACGCCCGTAGCCTGAGTGCGGTTTCGTGGTGACCGCGCCGCTCAACACGCTTCAGGACATCCAGCAACTCGTGAGGCGTCACCGATGCGATCGGCCGGCTGGCAATGCCGTCCAGCAATTCGAGAAACCAGCGCGCCTTCTTGATGGTGGCAGGCGACTTTCCCTCCCGTTCCATCTTTTGAATGTACTCCTCGGCGACCAGTTTGAAGGTGGTCTTGGCGGCGAGTTCGGCCTCGAGCCGCTTCTGCTGCTTCTCCTGAACGGGATCGATGCCGTCGATGAGTTGCGCGCGCGCCTCATCCCGCTTCTTGCGCGCCTGCTGGAGCGTTACGGTTGGAAATGTGCCAAGCGAGAGCTTTCGCTCGGTGCCGAAGACCTTGAAGCGAAATCTCCACAGAAGCGCACCGGTTGGCTGAACCAATAGGAACAGGCCGTCGGTGTCAGGCACCTTGTAGGGCCGTGCCTGGGGCTTCAACGCGCGAATCTGCACATTCGTAAGCATGGTGGACCACGCCTCCTTGGCTCGTTCGTGGTCCACCGATTCGTGGTCCACTTTGGGTGGACCACCACGGAACATAATGAGATTTCGTGGGACCGCCGAGAGCCAGTTTACCGCAGATTTCTGCGGTTTTCTAGGGGTGTTCTCGTTATGGACTGGTGCCGCTTACAGGACTCGAACCTGTGACCCCCGCATTACGAATGCGATGCTCTACCAACTGAGCTAAAGCGGCATATCCCCGGTGCGGCCCTGCACGGGCTGTCGCGAGGGGGCGGCGCTTAACATCTGCTTCGCCGCCTGACAAGCCGCCTGAGCGGTGGGGTTGCCCCGGCCCATCCCTTTACACAACATTTACCACGCCCGGTGCAGGATGCCGGGGTAACGGGCTTCTCAAGGCCCTTGAGGGTAGCTTTTGCATGGATAACGTCCGCGGTTTCGAAGAGGATCGGGGGATCGATCATGATCTCGATTCGGGCGCGAGCGGAGTCGAGGATCCGCGGCTCGATATCGGCACCGATGAGCGGCGCATGCATGTGCGCGCCTATAATTACTGGGTCTCGCTGCTGCGCGGCCGCGCCTATCCGTCGATCGAGGATCTCGATCCGGCCAACATCACCGATTTCGGCCCGCACAGCGTGCTGCTCGACTTCTCGAACGGCGTCGAGGATCCGTCGATCCCGTGGCTCGGCAAGCTGCTGCGCGACGAATGCGCGCTGGACCACAGCGTCACCCATATCGCCCAGGTACCGAGCCGCTCGCTGCTGTCGCGCCTGACCGACCATTATCTCCAGATCATCGCGAATCGGGCGCCGATCGGCTTCGAGGCCGAATTCGTCAACACGCGCGGCCACAACACCATGTATCGCGGCATCCTGATGCCCTTTTCCTCGGACGAGGATTCGATCGACTATATCTATGGCGTGATCAACTGGAAGGAGCTGGTCGACGCAGACACCCAGGCGAAGCTGGATGCCGAGGTCGACGAATCGCATCGCGCGACGCCCAAGCCGGTCGCCAGCGCCCCTGCCTGGGCCGATGGCCCGAGTGCGGGTTTCAACGCGATCGAGCAGGATGAGCCCATCGGCCGCGGCATCGGGTCGAACGCGCCGAGCGGCAGCCTGACCGACCAGCTGATGCTGGCGCAGCAGACCGCCGCCGCGGTGCGGGCGGCCGACACACGGACGCGCAGCACGCTTTACCGCGCGCTTGCCCGCGCGCATGATTTCGCCGCCGCGGCCGATGCCGATCCGACCGCCTATGAGCTGTTGCTCGACCATGCCGGCATCGCGGTGCAGCTCCGCGCCCCGATGACGCCGGTGGTGAAGCTGGTCTTCGGCGCCGATTACGACAAGACGCGGCTGACCGAATATGCCGCCGTGCTTTCCCATGCCCGCCGCGTCGGCGTGGCGCCGGGCGGCCTGACCGACTTCCTCGAAGGCTTCGAGGGCGGCATCAAGGGCGTGGTCAAGGCCGAGCGCGACGCAAAGAGGCCCGCCGCGGCACCAAGATCGGCCGATCCGGCAACCGTGCTGAATGCGCGCCCCACCCTTGCCAGCTTCTCGCTCGAGACCGGCCTGCATGCCGGCGACTATGTCGTGCTGCTGGCCCGTGCCGGTGACGGCGACACGCTCGACATCGTCGCGACGGTCGATGGCGACATCGCCCTCACCCAGCGCGCGATGCGCCAGGCGGTGAGTTGACCCCTACCCTCCGGCCCGTCAGCCGATGGCGGGCGGATCGCTGGCGGGGAAGCTCTCGTCGAGCGCCTCGTCCAGCTGCTCGTCGAGATGCCGGGCCTGCGCCGTCCCGCCCAGCCACCGCGCCAGATTGGCGACATAGAGCCTGGCCGACCGCAGCGCCTCGGGCGTGGCGATCAGGCTCCCGCCCGGCGGCTCGCTGACGAAGCTCGGCGCGCCATGCGCCACATCCCAGTTGTAATCGACGAAATGATGGAAGGTCGATTGCGCCACCGCCGGCCCCGCGCCGTCCTGCGGCTCGAACGCAACCGCGATCGCGAATTCCGCCCCCGTCACCTTGCTGCTGCCCGTCGCGATGACCCGCGCGCTGGCATCGTCGGCCGGCGCCGAGACATCGCCCTCATGCGGATGCGCGGGAAGATAGCGCAGGAAACCGTCGGGCGAAGCGGGATCGAGGAGCAGCGCATGGACCGGCTGCACCGGCACGATCTCCTGATAATCGCCGTTCGATCCCGAATGGAAATTCGGCCAGAGGATGTTCGTGGTGAAGGTGTCGTCGATCGCGTGCCGCGCCGGATCGGGATCTAGATTGTGCGTGTGGAAATGATGCGCCCGGCCGACTCCGCCCAGCTCGCAGACCGAGGACCCCAGGTCCATATGGTCGCGCGTCACCAGCAGCCCGCCGCCCCGCTCCCGGAAACGGCCGATCGCCGCGCACTCCGTGGCGTTCAGCCCGTCACCGACATCGACCGCGAAGAGCCACACCTGGTCGAAATCGCTCTCGTCGATCCGCGCCAGCACCGGATCGTCAGCCCCGGGCGGCGCCGCCCGGTCGCGCGCGGTTACCTCATACAGCTGCGCGCCGTCATCGCCGCGCAACTCTTCCAGCAGGCCGCGCAGGACGGAGAAGCGCGCAATGCTCCAGTCGTCGCTCGCTGGCTCGATCGTGGTCTGCAGCAGGATACGCAGGGGGGTCGTCACTGTCTCGCTCCTCGGTCGATCGGCGGGAGCCAGCGGCCCCGCCTGGTGAGAGATAGGCCATGCAGTCGGTTTTTCACCCTACACTTATGGTGTAATTGACGCTGGCAACACCGCCCTCCTAAGCGCATCCCTGCTGTTTCCCCGGCGATCGAGTCGAGGAATTGGGGGCAAGGAAGACAGGGACGTGGTGGAATACGTCTTCAAGCCGCACGAGAAACCGACGCTGCCGGGGTCGCCGGCCAATCCCGATCATCCTGCGCGCCGCCGTGTCTGGTATTTCCTCATCGGCTGCCTGATCGGCATCACCGGTGGCCTCGGCAACGCGCTGGTCACGGTCAATCTCAACTTCGCGCAAGGCACGCTCGGCCTCGACAGCAATGAGAGTGCGTGGCTCACCGCCGCCTATTTCATGACCAACGTCACCGCGAACCTGCTGCTGGTGAAGTACCGCCAGCAATTCGGCCTCCAGCCTTTCATCCGCTACACGCTCGGCGCCTATGCGGCGACGACGCTGCTCCATTTGTTCCTCCACGATTTCTGGACCTCGGTGGCGGTGCGCGCGATGAGCGGCGTGGCGGCCAGCGGCCTCTCCACCCTCACCATCCTCTATTTCTTCCAGGCGATGCCGGCACCGAAACGGCTTGCCGCGGTGATGATCGGCATCAGCATCTCACAGCTCGCCTCGCCGCTGGCGCGGGTCTTCTCGCCGCGGCTGCTCGAATGGGGCGACTGGCACAATCTCTACTGGTTCGAGCTCGGGCTCGCGCTCGCGACGCTCGGCGCCGTGATGAGCCTGCCATTGCCGCCAAGCGAGCGCGAGGAGGTGTTCGAGCCACTCGACTTCCTCACCTTCTTCCTGCTCGCGCCCGGCCTGTGGCTGCTCATCGCCGTGCTGTCCGAAGGGCGGATCGAATGGTGGACCGATCAGGCCTGGATTGGCTGGGCGCTCGTCGCCAGCATCACGCTGATCGCCGCCGCGCTGATCGTCGAGCATCGCCGCGCCAACCCGCTGATCAACACGCGCTGGCTCGCCACGCGGGAGGTGCTGCGGCTGATGGCGGTCGCCGCCTCCGTCCGCATATTGCTCTCGGAACAGGCCTTTGGCTCGGTCGGGCTGCTGACCGTGGTCGGCATGATCAACGACCAGATGGTGATGCTGAACGTCATCGTCGTGCTCGCCTCGATCGCCGGCCTGGCCACCGCGGTGCTGACCTTCAGGCCGGACAATGTTGCGCGTCCGATCACCTTCGCGGTCATGCTGATCGTCATCGCGTCCTTCATGGATGCCGACGCCTCCAACCTTACCCGGCCGAGCAGCTTCTATATCAGCCAGGCACTGATCGGCTTCGCCTCGCTGCTGTTCCTCGCCCAGGCGATGGTGATCGGCATCGCGCGCACGCTGCTGGCGGGCGGCAAGAACTTCATCAGCTTCGTCGTGCTGTTCAGCATCAGCCAGAGCTTGGGCGGGCTGGTCGGCAACGCGCTGCTCGGTACGTTCCAGGTGGTGCGGGAGAAGTTCCACTCGCATGAGCTGGTCCAGCGCATCGTGCTGACCGACCCGCTGGTCGCGGCCCGCCTGCGGGCAGGCGGCGGCGCGGTGGCCGGCGTGGTCGGCGACCCGACGCTTCGCGGCGCCGAGGGCACGGCGATCCTGGCGCAGCAGGTCGCGCGCGAGGCCAACATCCTCGCCTTCAACGACGTGTTCCTGCTCGTCGGCGTGCTGGCGGTGTTCGTCGCCCTGTGGGGCTTCGCGATCCGCTGGTCGATCCGGCGGCGGGGCGAAAAATCACCGGTCGTGCTGCTCCAGCAGGCGATGCAGAAGGCACAGGCTCAACAGGGGCAATGAGATGAGCGAGACGAAGGTTGAATCGGCACCCGCGGTCGAGGCGGCTCCCGCCACCGCCCTGCCCGCCGAGGCGGCGCCCAGCGGCTGGCGCCCGGCGGACAAGTCGCGCCCGACGATCATCGTGATCGTCGTGGTGGCGGTCGTCGCCGTCCTGGCCATCCTCTACGCCTGGCGCCTGCCGCCCTTTGCCGGCTGGACCGAAAAGACGGACAATGCCTATGTCCGCGGGCGGGTGACGATCATCAGCCCGCAGGTCAGCGGCTATGTCACCAGCGTGCCGGTGCAGGACTTCGCCGAGGTGAAGGCCGGGCAGGTCCTCGCCACGATCGACGACCGCATCTACCGCGCCCGCGTCGCCCAGGCCGAGGCGAATGTCGCGGCGCAGGAGGCGGCGCTGGCCAATTCGAGCCAGGCGCAGCGATCGCGCGAGGTCGCGATCCAGAGCCAGGATGCCGGCATCGCCAATGCCACCGCCCAGCTCGTCCGCGCCCAGGCCGACATGAAGCGCGCCCAGGCGCTGGTCGCCGACGGGTCGATCTCGACCCGCGAGTTCGACCAGACCCGCGCGACCCTGCTCGCGGCCGAGGCCGGCGTGCGCCAGGCGCAGGCGAGCCGGTCGATCGGCACGCAGGACGTGCGCACCGTGGTGGTCGGCCGCGGCGGGCTGGAGGCATCGGTCGAGGCGGCGAAGGCGCAGCTCCGCCTTGCCCAGATCGACCTCGACAACACCATCATCCGCGCGCCCGAGGCAGGCCAGCTGTCCGAGATCGGCGTGCGCAGCGGCGCGTATGTCGTGGCGGGCACGCAATTGCTGTTCCTCGTGCCGCACGCGGTATGGGTCGTCGCCAATTTCAAGGAAGCGCAGACGCACAATATGGCGGTCGGCCAGGCGGCGCGGTTCAAGGTCGACGCGCTCGGCAGCGCGCGGCTGTCCGGCCATGTCGAGAACATGTCCCCGGCAACCGGGTCCGAATTCGCCGTGCTCAAGGCCGACAATGCCACCGGCAATTTCGTGAAGGTGGCGCAGCGTATCGCGGTGCGAATCCGGATCGACCCCAACCAGCCGCTCGCGGCGCGGCTGCGGCCCGGCATGTCGGTCGAGCTGAGCGTCGACACGCATGGCGGGAAGCGCCAGTGACCCGCACAGCAAGCCTGATCCGCACCGCCCCCGTCACGGCCCTGTTGCTGCTCGCCGCCTGTGCCGGCCCGGCTGTGGAGACCGCGACCGTCGCCCCCGTCGCGCCGCCGCCCGCCTGGCGCACCGACGCCGGCCCCGTCGCGCCACTCGACCGCAGCTGGTGGCAGGCGTTCGGCGATCCGGCGCTGACCGCGCTGGTGGAAAAGGCGCTGGCCAACAACCCCGACATCGCCATCGCCGCCGGCCGGGTGCGCGAGGCGCGGGCCAATCTCGACCTCGCCCGGTCGCAGCTGCTGCCGTCGATCGACGCGGGCATCAGCGGCGGCCGATCGCGATCGGTCAATCCGTTCGGCCAGCCGGTCGAGCAGAACGCGGCGCAGCCCCAGGTCCAGGCAAGCTATGAGGTCGACCTGTTCGGCCGCCTCGCCGATCAGCGCTCCGCCGCGCGCGATGCCTGGCTGGCGAGCGAGGCGGCACGCGACGCCGTCCGGCTCGCGGTCGCGGGCGCAACGGCGAGCGGGTACGTCACCCTGCGCGGCCTCGACGCCCGGCTCGAAGTGGCGCGCTCCACCCTCGCCGCTCGCTCGGATTCTTTGCGGATCGCCCGCTCGCGCGTCGGCCGCGGCTATTCCCCCAAGCTCGAGCTGCAACAGGCCGAGGCGGAATATGAGGCGACCGCACAGATCATCCCGCAGATCGAGCTCGGCATCGCCCGCACCGAAGATGCGCTGAGCACCCTGACCGGCGAGACCCCGCAGGCGATTGCCCGCGGCGTCGCGCTCGGCGCGCTGACCGAGCCGCCCATCCCCGCCGGGCTGCCCTCCGAACTGCTGCGCCGCCGCCCCGATGTGGCCCAGGCCGAATATCAGCTCGCCGCGACCGACAAATCCCTGGCGGCGGCGCGCAAACGCTTCCTGCCCCAGGTCCGCCTGACCGCCGCGGCGGGCGCCGCCTTCTCGACGCTGCTGCAGGACCCGATCACCATCTGGTCGGCCGGCGCCAGCGTGCTCGCGCCGCTCTTCTCGGGCGGGCGGCTGACCGCCCAGGCCGAGGCGGCGGGCGCGCAGCGCGACCAGGCCGCCTTCGCCTATCGCCGCACCGCGCTCACCGCGTTCCGCGAGGTGGAGGACGCGCTGGCCGCGGCCGCGCGGCTCGACGAACAGGCAGCCTCCGCCACCCGCCAGCGCGACGCCCTTGCCGAAGGGCTGCGGCTCGCCACCAATCGCTATCGCGAGGGCTATTCGCCCTATCTCGAACAGCTCGATGCGCAGCGCGGCCTGCTCGGCGCGCAACTCTCGCTGATCCAGATCCGCACCGATGCGCTGACGGCGCGCGTCCAGCTCTACCAGGCGATGGGCGGCGGCTGGTCGAGGTGCGTGCCGGATGCGACTGCGTGCGAAACCATGCCCTGACCCGAAGGGAAACCGCGCCTGACTCCGTCCTTGTCGCGAAAGGTTCATCTTGATGAGCCTATCGGGAACGGCCTTAGCATCGGAGAAGACATGGTTTCGTTGAGAATATTCGCCCCCGCCACCCTGGCGCTGGCCGCGATGGCAGGCACGGCGGCGGTCGCGAGCGTCGACACCTCGCCCAAGCCGGGCGGCGTGTACCGGCTGAAGCCCGGCATCTATGTCGCCAAGGGATCGCGCTGCGCCTCCCCCGCCAATGCGGCGATCCGCCGCTATGACGGGCGCGGGATCAGCGGCGCGCACAGCCGCGCCTGCCGCGCCACCGTGCTGTCGCGCAAGGGCGGCAGCTTCACCGTCAGCCAGAGCTGCATCGATGCCGGCGCCGGCCCCGCCCCGCGCGTGACCGAGCGGCAGATCGTGACGGTGCAGGACGCGCTGACCTTCACCCAGAAGACGCGCGGGCCCGGCACGACCTACAGCTATTGCCCGATCTATCAATTGCCGGCCGATCTGCGGAAGGTGGCGAAGTGAGCGCGGGCCTGATCCGGATGGCACTCGCCGCCGCCGCGATGCTGAGCCTCGGCGCCTGCGCCGCGAACGGCACCCCGCCGGCCACCGCCGCCGCGCCGACCCCGCAGGCAGCCGGCGAGACGATCGCCGTGTCGGTCGGCCCGTGCTTCGGCTTCTGCCCGGTCTACAAGGTCGCGGTGAGCCCCGCCGGCATGGTGACCTTCACCGGCGAACGCCACACGGCCGAGCTGGGCGAGAAGACCCGCCAGGCGACCCCGGCCGACTATCAGGCGCTCGCCACGGCGCTGGCGACCTATCGCCCCGCCACCGGCACGACGGGCGAAACCCAGTGCGACCAGCGCATCAGCGACCAGTCGCACACCCGCATCACCTGGACCGCGCCCAACGGCACGGTGACCACGCTGGAGCATGACAAGGGCTGCCGGTCGGCGGCCAATGAAAGGCTCAACGCGCTGTTGCAGGACCTGCCGACCCGCCTCGGCATCGAGCCCTGGACACGCCAGATCACCCGGCCGGGCGTCTCGCGCGGCTGACCCGACAGGACGGAGGCGGCCGCACGGGTCGCCTCCGCCAACCGCGCCCGATCCGGCATCACGCCGGCAGGACCCGCAAAAGTACCGACAGTTCCGATACGGTTCCATTAACCGAATCGTCGTATTCTCACGATCATGGACAAGCGCAGCGATCGCCAGGCGGACGTGCATGCATCCGCTCTGCCGCGTCGATCGGGAGGATCGCGGGGGCCGGTAGGACCGCGCGCGCCGCAGGGCCGCACGCCGCTCCCCGATGCCGTCTATCGCGACCTTGTCGACATGCTGTTCAGCATGACCCTGCCCGTCGTTGCGATGGGGGCGATCTATACCTGTGTCGGCGCGCTGATCGTCTGGCAATGGCGCGACACGGCCGTGGCGGTGCTGACCATCGCCGCGATCGCCGTCACGCTGTTCCGCTGGATCAACCTCAACGCCTATTGGCGACGCGACCCGGCGACGATGGATCTGGCGGCGGTGCGGCGCTGGGAACGGCGCTATGCCATCGGCAATTATGCCTTTGCCGCGCTGCTCGGCGCGCTGAACGTGCGCACGCTGATGTTCCACCTGCCGCTGGTCCATCTGATCGGCGTCAGCCTGGTCTTCGTGTTCGGCGCGGGCATCGTCTCGCGCATCGCGATCCGCCCGGTGATCTGCGTGACGAGCCTGTTGCTGGCGGTGGTGCCGACCACCATCGCGCTGGCGGCCCATGCCTTTACCAACGATCACAGCCCGCTCCATGTCCAGCTCTTCGCGTTCGAGGCGCTGCTCGTCGCGTTCACCGCGGTGCTGAGCCTGCAGAGCGTCGCCCATCTCCACCGCTCCATGGTGCAGCACCTGACCGTGAAGCACGACCTGTCGATGCTGGCGCGGCACGACGCGCTGACCGACCTGCCCAACCGCCTGATGCTGCGCGAGCGCTTCCAGGAGGCGATCGGCGCCGTGGCCCAAGGACCGGGGCGCAGCAAGAGCCGGCTTGCGGTCCACTGCCTCGATCTCGATGGGTTCAAGCAGGTCAACGATATTCATGGCCACCCGGCGGGCGACGCCGTGCTGCGCGAGGCGGCGCGGCGCCTGGCGGCGGCGGTGCGCGGCGGCGACACGGTCGCGCGGCTGGGCGGCGACGAGTTCGTCGTGGTGCAGGCGGGCGTGACGCGGGAGGACGAGGCCGAGATGCTCGCCCGCCGGATCATCCGGCAGCTGAGCCTGCCCTACCGCATCAACGGCGGCGAAGGGGGAGGCGAAGGGGGCATGGTGGAGATCCGCATCGCCGCCAGCGTGGGCATCGCCATGGCGCCGGACCGCGGGCTCGACCTGGGGCAGCTGATCGCCTGCGCCGACCAGGCGCTGTACCAGGCCAAGCGGGCGGGCAAGGCGCAACTTCGGTTCTGCGGGGCGAAGGGTGCGGGGCTTGGGTTGCGAGGTGTGGCTGCGTGAGGGGTGGACCTGTTTTGCGGTGGACGGGTGGTTGATGAATTCGCAGTGCGGCGGGCGGGGATTCGCCTGAAGAGGTGAAGGTGTCGTGTTGGAGGATGCGGCGGGCTGCGCTGAAGCGGCAAATAGCGGCCGATTTATGCGAGGCACTTGCGAGAGGGCCGAAATCGAGCGGTTCTTGGCGGTTGCGCGGCCTTTATTTACACACGCACGATGAATGCTGTGCGGTGACTGACAGCGCGCGGCGATCGGCGTGGAATCGTGCTTGATCGATAGCGTCATTTTACTTCCCGAATTCCGCGAGGGGTATCAGGATTTCTTGACGCATTACTTGGGGCCGCTGTGCGGGCATCAATGATCTCCGGGCGCGCCGGGAGGACGCCTCAGGATTTCAGCATGGATGCGGGATCGCGTGAATCGAGGGCGGCAACTTGTAAAGAAGACTTACAAGTTCGAACCGAGGGCAACGGATGCGGTGTCGCGTGGATCGGGGAGACCAACCGTCAAGCAATCTTTGACGGTTGCCCTTGTCGCGCCGTGACGCGCGTCACCGGCCATCATTGTGCGTCACGGCGTCGTGATTTGCGTCACTGGGCGTCACCGCGCGCGATTTCGGCGTTACGGTGCGGTGTCACGCGTCACGGGCCAGCTACCCCGCTTGATTCAACCCATTCGGAGAAGCGTCCATATGCGCCGCCGCCCGGCCGGGTTGGTTCGATACTCTGGCGGTCGGGCACAGTGCGCGACCAGAAGGGGTCCGATCAGAGCGCATCCCGAGTCCGGACGGCAGAGCGGGGATCGGCGGGGCAGGAATGCCTCGCAAGCAACTGCCGATCGCTCAGCCATTCCCGGCTCGAGCGAGCACGCGAAGCGACGGGTGGCTCCAAAGGTCATGCGGTCGAAAGCGGGCGGGACTGCCTCTGCCTGAGCGGCGGGGGCAGTTATCCTATGCCCGCTTCGCTCCTGGTTCACCAAAGATCAGGCGGGCTGTACGCTGCGGGCAGATAACCGGCGCGCTGAATTTAGCTCGCGTGGAAAACCGCGCCGCTACGGGTCAAGATATGCGCGAAAACCGCTTGCGCCTTCAGATCAACCTCGTCGGGTTGGTAACTCTGCGGAAGTCCGGTGCGATCATCATAGAGGAAATCGGTGATAGCGACCCGAATGCTATCGCGTGTCGCCTGCTTGCGAGAGAAATCCTGCATGGCATCGAGTTGCTGTCTCAGCACCTCGAATAGCCCGACCGCGACCTTCTTGAGCTTCGCGATGTCAGCCTTTTCCAGATCGGGCTTCATCAAAAGGTCGAACAGGGCCAAGGTCTCTTCATCCAACCCTTCGCGCATTGCGCGCCGCTGTTCGTCGTCGAGTTCCTCCGCCAGTGTCAGCAGGGCGGCGAATGTGCGCTCAATATTCACGGCATCCTTTTCGCTATTATATTCAGCGACCAGTTGCTCGTAATGCTTCTGAAAATCGGTGCGAAGCGGGTTTTGGCGCAGCATCGTTTCCAGCTTCTTCTGAATTGCGTCCTTCAGGCTCTGAACAGTGGTATTCTTACGCGGGCTGCGTTCAAATTCTTTCTTCAGCTTCTCGAAGTCGATCCGGCTGATGTCATATAGCCGATCCTCTTTGACAACGTTGGTCCGTGTTTCAAGGCTCTGATCGACGATAGTCTGCAGCGTGCGGATAATGTCGGAGATGTCGGCCCGCTGCACATCCTCTTCAAGGCTGTTGTAGATGACCCTGATCGCCGCGAACCTCTGGCGATAGGCGTTTACGGCACGGAAGTTCACGCATGCCTTGAACTTCTTGAATACCTCGCGCGCCATGATCTGGAAGCGTTTGCGGCTTTCGTCATTTTCGTTGACCGCTTCCTTGGCGTCGATGATCGCCTTGTTCCGCTCGAACGCGATCTTCTCTAAAATGTCGAGCAGGCGAAAATTGCGCGCAGCCAGAAATCCCTCGGCGGCTTCGATCGCCTCTTCCAGATCAGCCAGCAATTCCTCGGGTGGACGCACCGGGTCAATTTCGGGCGGGGGATCGCCCGGACTGCCCAGCCCGCCCCCCGGCGTCCCCGCATACGTCGCCAGCGCCTTGCGCAGGTTCTTCAATATCCCGCAATAATCGATGATCAGCCCGTTATTCTTGCCCGCGTTCACCCGATTCGCCCGCGCAATGGCCTGCATCAGCGTGTGCGCCTTCAGCGGCTTGTCCAGATACAGGGTCGACAGGCTCGGCACGTCAAAGCCGGTCAGCCACATGGCGCAGACAATGGCGATGCGGAACGGGTGATCCTCTTTCTTGAAGGCGGACTCCAGATCGATGCGCTTGCCATCGTCGGTTTCGAAGCCGATCTTGATCAGAGCGCGGTGTGGAGTGATGTCGAGGCCCCACTTGCGGAAGCGCTCGACCTCGCCCTGTTCCTCCGAAACCACCACCGCCGCCTTGGTCGCCTTGACCCAGGCAAGCTGACGCTGCCGATCGGACAGATCCTGTTCGTCGCCCGCCTTCGCCAGCCCCTTCTCCAGTGCGACGATCCGCGCATCCCAATGCTTCGTGATCAGCGCGTGCATGCGAACGCACGTCACCTTGTCGATGCACACCAGCATGGCTTTGCCGGTTTCCCAGCCGGTCGCGTAGTGCTCCACCAAATCCGCCGCGACGGTATCCAGCCGGGCTTCCGCCGTGATGATATGATATTCGCGCTTCAGCTCCTTTTCGAGCCGCTCGGTTACATTGGGATCGTCCAACTCAAGCTCGTCCAGCTTGGCGGCGATCTTCTCATTCAGATCATTAGTGGCGACACCCAGCTTTTCCCCGCGCGCATCATAGTAAAGCGGCACGGTGGCGTGATCCTCCACCGCGCGCTGGAAATCGTAGGTCGAAATATAATCGCCGAATGTCTGCTTCGTCACTTCGTCGCCGGTCATCAGCGGCGTTCCGGTAAAGCCCAGGAAGCTTGCACTGGGCAGCGCGTTGCGCATGTTGAGCGACAGCAGGCCGTTCTGCGTCCGGTGCGCTTCGTCGGTAATGACGATGATGTCGTCGCGATCCGAATAAGGATCGTCCGGGTCCACATCCTGATTGAAGCGATGGATCAGGGTGAAGACATAGGGTTTCTGCACCGCCAGCAGCGCTTTCAGCTCCGCCCCCGTACCGGCCCGCACCTGCGCCTTATCATTATTGACCAGCCCGCACCCGGCAAAGGTGCCGTAAATCTGTCCATCCAGATCGATGCGATCGGTGCAGATCAGGAAGGTGAAGTTCGCCCCGATCTTGCGGTGCACCTTTTGCGTCAGGAAGGCGATGGAATAGCTCTTGCCCGACCCCTGCGTGTGCCAGAAAACGCCGAGCTTGCCGTCGCGCGCCTTGCGGTCGCGCACTGCCGCAATCGCGCGGTTGACCCCCAGAAACTGGTGATTGCGCGCCACGATCTTGACCATCCGTTCGCGGCCATCGTCAAACAGGATGAAATTTTCGAGGATGTCGATGAAATTGCTCTTGGCGCATACGCCCTTCAGCATCGTCTCCAGATCGACGACGCCCGGCTCGCCCTCCTCCAGCCGTTTCCAGTCGTTGAAATGCTCATATTTGCTTGAAAGCGAGCCGATCTTCGCTTCATGACCGTTGGTCAGGATGATGAACGCGTTGTGGTGGAACAGGTGCGGGATGGTGTCCTTATAGTCGGACAGATTCTGCTCATAGGCATGGCGGATATCCTTGTGGACCGCCTTGCACTCCACGAACAGCAGCGGCAGGCCGTTGACGAAACCGATAATGTCGGCGCGGCGGCGGTACAGGTCGCCCTTGATCCATAATTCGCGCACGCACAGAAAATGGTTGTTTTCAGGCGTATCGAAATCGATCAGGCGCAACCGTTGCTTGACCAGATCGCCCTTCGCATTGCGGAAACTGGCCAGCACGCCGTCCTTGATCTGGGCGTAGGCGTCGCGATTGATCGCGAGTGCGCTGGAACCAAGCGGTGCATCGGTGATCTGGCGCAGGGCATCGGCATAGGCGACATCGGGCAGGCCGGGATTCAACCGGATCAACGCTTCACCCATATGGCGGGTTAGGATGACATCCTGTTCGGAGGTGCGGCCCAGCGTGCCCTCCGCGCCCAATGTTTCGGTGTTGAACGCAAACACGCTGTCCCAGCCCAGCGCATCGCCCAGATAATCGGCCATGGTCGCCTGAACCAGCGTGTCTTCGTTCAATAGAATCATATCGAGATGGCTCCGCTCATCAATCTGGGGAGGATGAGGTCGCGGGCTGTGGCGAGTTGGCCATTCTGCTGCCGAAGTACAGCTACCATTTCGAAGTTTGGTTCGCACAAATCGTGGAAAGCCTTAAGTAGGTGACTAGGCGGCACCACCACATCGGCTCTTTTAAAATCATCCGAACGTACAGCAGGATAGCTCGCACCGGTAGCGTGATTGACCAAGAAATTCACAAAAGCATCGGTCGTCGTGTACAGATAGAGGAACGAGAACGGAAAAATGGAACTGCTCAATATAGTGAAGCCCGTTGAAAATACGTCAATTTCGTCGGGATGCATCACCAACGCATATGCGCGAAGATTTGGCCGCACGTTGGACCAAATCACGTCCCCGTGTTTGGCGATCCGCCTTGCACGCCCAGGCGCTTCATCAGATGCGATTGGAGAATTTATGGTTATTTCGCCCTTACTCACTGCCGATATGTCAATGTAGCGCAAATGGTCCGGCAAATTCTTGGCCGAATATGACTGGTCGTTCGTCGTGACGACCGCACCTAACGTTGTTGGCTCCCACCCCTCCGGCACGCCGTCGTTGATTTTGACATGCTCATGGCCGGGAAAGCGGAAGTGGACAAACCATTCCTTGTAAAGCTGCCGCGCGGCCTCCTCCAACAAGGCAATCCGCCGCCGGTTATTCTCGATCAGATCATCATAGGCCGAAATGATCGATACTATTTTAAGCTGCGTTGCGTAGTCGTGAGTCTTAATGCGGTAAGGACCGAGATTCGCAATCGTAATCTGAGCCTGCGCTGCCCCCGTATTCAATCTACTCTTCAATTCCTCTAAATTGAGTAAATAGAATATATACTTCTTGTCGAAGCCTTCAATCAATTCCAAGACAATGGAAAGATTTGTAATCCAAGCCTCTGCCGGAGATATCTTTACGTCGCCGGTGCCGCCAACGCCACGCGCCACCAGTATTAGCATCGGGTCTTTATATAGATATTCTTTGGCGTATCCGCTAACCCGATAGCCGCTGTAGATGGGGTAGCCAATGTTATCAGACAACACCGACTTAGGAGGCATCTTACCATATTTCATCGTGGCAATTTGGTCTAATCGGTGTTCCAAAAGCGTCACAAGCCTAGCCCCGCAAAATTACTCTGAATCTGCGCTGCAAGCGTCGCGGCCTCGTCATTCAATCCAGCCAGCTCGACATGAATATCGCGCATCACCCTTTCGAAGTCGAAATCCTCCTCCTCCTCCTCCGGGGCCACGCCGACATAGCGACCGGGGGTTAGTGACCAGTCGTGCGTCGCCAGTTCCGCCCGACCCACAAGCTTGACCAGCCCCGGCACCGCGACCAGCCGCGCATCAGGAAAGCGGCTTAGCAACCAGTGCGCCTGCCGGTGGAAATAGCGCACCAGTTTGAGCTGATCGATGGCCTCCACCCGCGCTTCCTCCAGCGCCTTGACCGGGTTCGACTTGCCGCGCTTGCCGCCCGCATCGCGATGCGCATTTTCCGCCAGCTTATAGAGTTGGTCGATTTGGCGGATCAGATCGCGACTAGACTCCGCCAGTGGTTCCAGATCGTCATACGCTTCGTGCAACAAAGGGGTGGTGACGGTACCATCAGTCCAATCGTTACCGAGCGAGGTAGTCGCCGCTAGATGTGCGACCCAATCCGCCTGAAACACGGCACGTGCATCGGACAACACCTCGGAAACGCCGTCTTCCGTTCCCTCCAATGCCTCTATTACAATGTCGAGCGTGTCTAGGAATGGCTCCATGGCGGTATCGCTAGCCAGCGCTTCTGCCATTGCCCGATCCAGATAGGCAGCGACCAACTCCCGAAAGCGCCCTTCCTGCCCGCGATAGAGCCAGAAGATGGCGGTCAAATTCTGCAACTGTTCAGGCGAAAAGTCATAGACCTTGCGCGTTACCTTGCGGAACACATGACGCGCATCCAGCATCAACACCTTGTCGGCGTGTTCAGGTGCCTTCGCCTTGTCGAACATCCACAATTCGCACGGCACGGTGCGGGTGTAGAAGAAATTGCCCCGGATCGCGATCAGCGCGTCGACATCGCCGGTTTCGACCAGCTTCTGTCGGACCTTGGCCTCCTCGCCCCCCGCACTCGATGCCTGTGACGACATGACGAAGCCCGCGCGACCGCTGTCCGACAGATAGCTGTAGAAATAGCTGATCCACAGATAATTGCCGTTAGAGACCTTCTTCCCCTTGTTCACGCCAGGTAGGCCGAACGGTAAGCGGGGGTCTTTCCTGATCTTTTCCGCGTCCACCTCGTCCACGTTGAACGGGGGGTTGGCCATCACGAAGTCGGCCTTGCCGACCAGTTCATGCGCATCGGTATAATAAGTGATTCCGGGTTCGATCCGCCCCTCCAACCCGTGCACCGCAAGGTTCATCTTGGCCAGTCGAATGGTCGTCGCGTTCTTTTCCTGCCCGTAAAAGGTCGCGACCTTGGTCGGGTCCTGCTGCATCTTCTCGATGAAATGCGCGCTCTGCACGAACATGCCGCCGGAACCGCAGGCCGGGTCGAGTACGCTGCCATGATCCGGCTCGATCGCGTTGACGATCATCTGCACGATAGAGGGCGGGGTGAAAAACTCGCCGCCGTCGTGCGCGCTCTGATCGGCAAACTGCGTGAGGAAATATTCGTAAATGCGGCCGAATACGTCGCCCTTGGCATTTTGCAGCGCCGGATCGTTGAAGATGCGCAGCACGTCACCCAGAACATCATTTTCCAGTTGTTGATATTCATTCTTCGGAAGCACGCCCGCCAGCGCGGCATAGTCGCTTTCAACCGCCTCCATCGCCGCAATGATCGCCGCCGCGCGATCCGCGCCATCGGGTAGGCTGGCCAGATGATCAAACTGGGCTTCGTGTTGCAGGAAGATCGCACCTCGGCTGGTGAAGTCTTCCTTAGCCAGGGGGCGCGTCACGCCGCCACGACTGGGTAGTCCCGCCTCGATTTCAGGCTTCACCGCCAGATAGCGGCTATAGGCGTGCCGCAGGAAAATCAGGCCCATGATGGGAAGGAAATATTCGTTGCTCGCGAAGTCACTATTGGCGCGGAGTTGGTCCGCGGCCGTCCACAGCCGCTTTTCAAGTGCGCCGATATCATTGGAATTCATCTGGTTACTCTGCCTACCCCGTAAGCTGCGAGGTTTACGCAGGGCGCGCTGATGCTACAAGGGCGAGACTCTTCCCGCGCGGCTGGCCGGTAGTTCCACAGGATCTATTGGGTCGATTCAAACCTCCCCCAAACCCCCCCACAAGCGCCCCATGCCAAGAGGACGCCCCACCACCTATCGCCCCGCCTATGCCGACATCGCGCGCAAGGCCTATGCCAATGGATCGACGGCCGAGGAGGTCGCCGCCCTACTGGAGATCGACAGCGCCACCTTCTATCGCTGGCGCAGCAAATATCAGGAATTTGCCGAGGCCTGCACGACCGGCAAGGCGCTGGCCGACGAGCATGTGGTGAATTCGCTCCACCAGCGGGCGTGCGGGTTCGACTATAAGGCCGAGCGATCCTTCATGTTCGCCTCGTGGAAGGAGCCGATCGTCGGCGAATATCGGCGGCGGGTGCTCGCCGATCCGCGCGCGGCGCTGCAATGGCTGCGCATTCGCCGGCCGGACGAGTGGCGCGTTCCCGAGGACGATAAGGACGATGCCGTGGATGGGCTGGCCGAGATTCTCGGCGAGGCGTTGCGGCGTGTAGCCGAAGGGCGGGAGGCGGACGGGGATGCCTAAAGTCATGGCCTCCAAGGCGCTGCCGCCTACGCCGATCGCGCGCGCGGTGGCCAAGTTCCAGCATGATCCGCTGGGGCATGCGCTGCTCGCCTATCGCTGGGGCGAGGGGGTGCTGCGCGGCGTGCGCGGGCCGCGGCAGTGGCAGCGCGAGGTGATGGAGGCGATCGGCACGCACCTCACCAACCCCGCCACGCGCCACACCCCGCTGCGCATCGCCCGCGCCTCCGGCCACGGCATCGGCAAGTCGGCGCTGATCGCGATGCTGATCAAATGGGGCCTCGATACCGGGGTGGACACGCGCATCGTCGCGACCGCCAATACCGAGAGCCAGCTGCTCACCAAGACCGCGCCGGAGATCGTGAAGTGGCATAACCTGTCGATCACCCGCGACTGGTTCCGCCCGACCGCGACCGCGCTCGTCTCGACCGCGCCGGGGCATGAGCGGTCGTGGCGCAGCGATCTCGTCACCTGGAGCGTCACCAATACCGAGGCGTTCGCCGGGCTGCACAACCAGGGCAAGCGCATCATCCTGATCTTCGACGAGGCCAGCGGCATCGCGGCCAAGGTGTGGGAGGTGGCGCTGGGCGCGTTGACCGACGAGGAGACCGAGATCCTCTTCCTCGCCTTCGGCAACCCGACGCTCAATTCGGGGCCTTTCCGCGAATGTTTCGGGCGGCACCGGCATTTGTGGAATGCCGGCCAGATCGACAGCCGCAGCGTGGAGGGCACCAACAAGGCCTATCTGGACGAACTGGTCGCGACGTACGGCGAGGACAGCGACATCGTGCGGGTCCGCGTGCGCGGGCAATTCCCCTCCGCCTCCTCGATGCAGTTCATCGGGACGGACATCGTCGATCTCGCCCGCGCGCGGGAGGTGCAGGGCATCACCATGGACCCGGTGATCTTCGGGCTGGATTGTGCGCGGTTCGGCGACGATCATTCGACGCTCGCCATCCGGTGCGGCCGGGATGCGCGGTCGCGGCCGTGGAAGCGCTGGCACCGGGTGGATGCGATGGCGCTGGCCGGCGACGTCGCGCTGCAGGCGCAGGCGTTCAAGCCCGATGCGATCTTCGTCGATGCCGGCAATATCGGCGCGGCGGTGGTCGACCGGCTGCGCCAGCTGGGTGTCGAGAATGTCTATGAGGTGTGGTTCGGCGCGAAGGGGCGCGATGCGCTCTGGGCCGGCGATCTGCGCGTGCAGACCGCCAACAAGCGATCCGAGATGTGGACCAACATGCGCGGCTGGCTGGCCGGCGGGGCGATCCCCGACGAGGAGACGCTGGCGGCCGACCTGACCGGGGTCGAATATGGCTATGCCGCGGACCAGGTCTCCATCCTGCTGGAGAAGAAGGAGCATATGAAAGCGCGCGGGCTCGGCTCGCCCGACGATGCCGATGCGCTGGCGCTGACCTTCGCCGAGCCGGTGATGCCGCGGGAGCCGGCCTGGCTGGATGCCTCGCGGTACGAGCGGCGTCGGCCGAGGACTTGGGAGGAGGATACCGAGGATCTGTACCGGGAACTGCGCGAGGATGATGGCTACCCGTACGACCGGTGGTGAGGGGTGCTCTACTCCCTCTCCCCCTGTGGGAGAGGGAAGGAGGAGCGAAGCGACGGGAGGGTGAGGGGGAGTGTGGTTCGAGACACTCTTAAACAAGTGTCCCCCTCACCCTTCCCATCGCAAGAGCGATGGGCCCCTTCCCTCTCCCACAAGGCAGGGGAATCGCATATGGCGATAAGGGTCTGGCGCAGTTTGCCAGATTGGATTCTGTATCGTCTCCTGGATTGCCTGGGAGGAGCAGATGCGGGGTTTCCAAGAGCTATTCGAGGTTGTGCCGGACCCTCGTCGTGCGAATGTCAGTCATGCCTTGCCGGACATATTGCTGATAGCGTTTGCAGCGGTGCTGTGCGGGGCGGAGACGTGCGTCGATATCGCCGAATTTGGCGAAGCGAAGCTGGA
>NZ_JBFUHB010000033.1:0-48483 GCF_056402595.1 Sphingomonas sp. P3_C6 | reverse complement strand
CTGTTCAGGTCACTGGCGCATGCGCGCCGGATATTGGCGGCCTGGCGGGACGATTACAACAATGTCAGGCCGCACTCGAAACTGGGCGGAAAAACTCCCGCCGAGATCGCCGGCCAACGGCCATGGGGGCATGCCCCCATGGCCGTTGCCATGTCAGCAACCAGCCCGCACAAAGGGCAAGGACTCTATCTCTGAGTGGTAACACTCAGGGGAGCACGTCAAGAGATACCCAATGTCCGGAAGGGGGCGACTCCCGCCGGAAGCGAACGCCGGATCGTGGGACTTTCCTGACCTTCGAGCCAAATGCCTCAGTTGGCGGCTTCGGCGAGGAGCGGCCATGGCGGGATCGCCAACGCACTCCCGACCAGGCAAAAATGGGTGGGAACCAGACGTTAAGCCCTATTTAGGCTCAGGGTCGTCAGTTTCCCAGGAATATTTGGTAAACCGAGTCTCGGTTCTCTATAGCTCTAAATGATATCCGAAGAGCAGTGCAAGCCTCTCAGTAGCCGCTCGTATCATCATTGGTCGCCTACTAATCTTGTCTACATGAGCCATGCGGTTAAAGCTTCCAGTCTGCACAACAATCCATAAAAACGAGTCAACTCTATCAGCCTTCACGCCAAGGGCATTCAACATTGTGTAAGATCCGATTCCTCGAAGCGTGCGCATTCGGCTGACTGCAGAGCTCAGTTCGATGGATCGAACGGAAGTTCGAAAAAGGATTTCCATCGCGGACAGAAGGCTCTGGGAATCGGCTGCGCTAAGCACCAACAGGATCGCCGACTTGTTATCGAGATTAACGTCTATACTTCGCGCAGCATAGTTCGCGCGGCGAATAATCTCCTCAAATGCGGCCTTTACGAGCTCATGCTTTGGTCCGAAGAAGTACGTCACAGCGGATAGAGAGACACCTGCCTTGGCGGCAACGTCGCGTTGACTCAGGCGGTCCACCCCCTTTTCAAGGATCTCTTCTATAGCTGCATCAAGGACTTTGGCGCCCCTTTCGTTGGCTGGAGCTACAGGCGGAGTCAGGGGGCCGAATTCATCAGGCGGCGAAGGCACGAGCACAACGGGCTGACGCGTAAGTCTAAGCTGCAGGCGCGTCGCCAACTCAAAGATCCAGGCGGACCCCGACGCGGTCTGTGCCTCCGACAGAGCTAATGTAGAAAGCGACATAGCCATGTCGGTCCAGGCTTGCGCATGAGCTGGAGGTGCCCCGAAGCTGGTCGCGAGACTGGTCCAGAATTTTGCCTCTTCCTCGATATCAGCGGCAAGCATGAATGTAACATCTGTCCAGCCGTTAATACGTGCTTCCTGTTCCAATTCTCCACCGAGCGTGATGAGTAACCGGCAAGAACTGATCCTTGCAAGAAGTGTCGCCGAGAAAGCGCTGGCTATACCTACCCAAAAGGGGAAATCAAAACTCTCCCCATTTCGATACCTACCTCGCCAACTCTTGAGAGCCTCAAGCATTTCCGCGCAAACTTCCGACGCCAGCTGCTGCCGATTTCCAAAGTGGTAGCTCACCGCAGACGAGCTCCCGCCGGTCTTCTCGGCGAGCGCGCGTGTGCTGAGAGACGCGAAGCCTTGATCGCGGGCCAACTCAAATGCCGCTTTCCGCAAGCGGCTGGCTGCCGCGGAACCTGATCTTGCTGATGCCATAACGCCTTGTGGCTACTGTGATCGTGCGTTGCAATCAGCTTTTCGGCGTGGGTGGCGTTCAACTGAACGAGTGATCGATATCATAAATTTGATAGAGGTCGAAAGCCCATCATCCGCTTGATATACAGCCCTCTTTGTCCTGCTGTCGCACTGAACGTATGAGCTGTGTGTCATAAACTCGTCACTTCAGCGAACTACTGAACGGGTGTCCGATTCGAAGCCGGAGCTTCCGGGGGAGTGTCGAAAAATGGCGGTCGATCAGGTGCGGCATGCCGAGAAGGGATGAAAAATGGATTTTGTGTCTGAAGACCGTTGCATGCAACATCTGACGCCGGGATCTGTGGCGTGAGTTTTCTGGCCCTGTTCGTCATTGGCGCTCTAAGGCGCCGTTGGAAACAGCGACAGTTATCCCCGGTCAAAACTTCCTGATCGCCCCGCTTCTCGTACGGCGCGAGTTACATGACGCAAAAGAGACAAAGACTGCCACGCTAGTACTGGCGCTTGAAGTGCTCAGGCACGTCTGATTCTTATTCACTAAAGATCATTTCAAAACATCGGGGGTCTCATGTCGATCACTTTACGACTGGGCGTAAGCACGCTCGCGCTTGCCATTCTTTCGCCAAGCCAAGTCCTGGCGCAAAGCTCGACCGCTAACTCCGCGACGGACGTTGGCGACGAAACGCAAGATATCACGGTGACTGCGCGACGTATCACGGAGCGACTTGCCGACGTGCCTGTCGCTGTTTCTGTGGTTTCGGGCGACCGGCTCACCGTCAGCAATTATACGCGCGTTGAGGATCTCAACCTGATCGCCCCCAGTACCAACGTGGTGGTCAGTAACGGACGCCAGACCAGCTTCTCACTCCGCGGCTTGGGTAATAACCCGGGAAATGATGGCCTTGAGGCGAGTGCGGGCGTTTTCGTCGATGGGGTCTACCTCGGTCGGCCGGGCATGGCAGTTTTCGATCTGATGGACATCAATCAGATTGAGGTGCTGCGCGGTCCTCAGGGCACGCTCTTTGGTAAGAATACCACGGCCGGTGCGATCAACATAACGACCAAGCTGCCTGAGTTCGACTTCGGCGCTCAAGCCCGAGGTTCCTACGGAAACTATGACTTCCAACAATATCAAGCTACGATCACCGGGCCGGTCATATCTGATGTTTTGGCGGCCCGCCTGACAGGATATGTCACGAGATCGGACGGCAATGTCAGAAATCTGACAATGGGCAAGAAAGTCAACATGCGCGCTCGGGAGGGCATTCGCGGACAATTGTTATTTACGCCGACGCCCGACTTGAAGCTTCGGATTATCGGTGAATATCACCACGAAGATCAGGATACCGGCACAATCTTGCGGCTGACCAATCTGGGAGCCACACCAAACCTCCTTCAGACGAAGCTGAACGCGCTGGGCGTCACTCTGATCGCCGATCCTTCCGGTGAGATCAGCTATGCCGGGACACCGGGTTCGCAAATCATGAAACAGGCGGCTGTTTCAGCGCAAGCGGACTGGAGCTTTGGACAAGGCTTCGAGCTCACCTCGATCACGGCTTGGCGCAACTGGAATTATCGCTCCAGCGCGGACTCGGATTTGACGGCCGCGGACGCAATCGTCGGGGCGCAGGCCCCCGTTCGCAGCGAGCAGTTTAGCCAGGAAGTGCGCCTGCGGGCGCCACGCGTCGGACCCGTCGATATAATCGGCGGCCTTTACTACTTTCACCAATCCGTCTTCGCCGACGGCCGGACGAAGTACGGCTCGGATGCGGCGGCTTGGTTGTCCGGCGTTTCGCCATCCAACCTTCCTGCTGCCGCAGCGTCGTCGCCAGCGGTGGCAGCACTGCTGAACTACAACAATACGCAGTGGGACGTCATCGCGACGCCCAAAACGGACAGCTACGCAGCGTTTGCCCAAGCGGTCGTCCACCTCTCCTCCCGATGGAACGTCACGGGCGGACTTCGTGCAACGCATGAGAAGAAGACAGCCCGCATATACCGGCCGCAGCCAATCAGTTCGATCACCGGACAGCCGGTCGCAGGGTTGGCGTCGCAGGCCTACGCACCGTTCTCGCTATCGACCGACGATACCGGCGTGTCCTACCTGATCAGCACGGATTATCACGTGGCGCCGGACGTGCTGCTATACGGTTCAATCAGCCGTGGCCAGAAGGCTGGCGGCGTCAATCCGGCATTGCCGCCCAGCGGAGCCGTCGACCGGCTGCTAGTTCGACCCGAAACGGCGACCGCGTACGAAATCGGGCTAAAAAGCAGCTTCTTCGATCGATTGCTGACCGCCAATCTCGCCTTCTTTCGTACCGACGTGCGCGATTATCAATCGACGGCACAGAACTTCGTCAACGGCGCCTTTATTTCGCTGCTCTCCAATGTCGGCCGGGTACGAAGCGAAGGCGTCGAGGTGGAGACGACCCTTCGTCCTGTGCGCGGGCTGACGTTAAATGCCGCCGTCTCCTATAATGACGCGCGGTATCGCTCGTTCCCCAACGCACCTTGTCCAGCGGGCACCACGGCTCCTTCCTGTGATCTGACTGGGCAGAAACTCGCTGGTGCCCCGCCCTGGATCGTCAACCTGTCGGGCCAATACGAGACCCGGGTGACGGACGCGGCCTCAGCCTTCTTCGGGGCGGACTATTCTCGTCGATCGAGCTTCAGCGGCTACGTCGATAATTCGCCTTACGCCCGGATTTCCGCCTTCGGAATCCTCAACCTGCGTGCCGGCGTGCGCTTCTCCGACGATCGTTACGACGTCACTGTCTGGGGCCGTAACGTCACCGATACACGCTACGCCCCCGGCTATATCTCCCTCGGCGGCTCCGCCCCAGGTGTCTATGCCGCGACCGTTTTCGGCGACCCCGCGACCTACGGCGTGTCGTTTCAAGCAAAATTCTAAATCCTAAGGGAGCTACTATTATGCGTCGGTTAAAAACCACGACGTTGTCGTCTGCCTTGCTGCTTTCCGCTCTATTCGCTGCAATTACCCCTGTCGCAGCGCAGAGTGGCGACAAGACCTTCACGATTGCCGTTATCCCCGACACCCAGAACTACATCGATTACACCCACCAGGAAGATCAGGGATTCCCACTGAATGGGAAGGATCTTTTTATTGAGCAGATGCAATTTATCGCAGCAAATCTGCGCAGCCAAGGTGGTGACATAGACTTTGTAACCTCGGTGGGAGATGTCTGGCAGCATCAGCCGCTCGACATCGATCGCAAGAGCGTGGCCCGGGGCTACAAGGTGGTGCCAAATCCTGTCCTCAGTTCGGCGGGGCTTGGTGCCGATGCGAACTACAAGCTAGAGACGATTACGGCGATCGAGGGATATCGCTTGCTTGAGGGCAAGGTTCCATTTTCGGTTGCGCCCGGCAATCATGACTTTGACGCCATGTGGGGCACAGGACCAGCGAAGAATGCCGGCCCCAGCGGCCCCAATGATCCGCCGCTCACGCAGTTTACCCCAATGGCTGAAGTGGCTCGTAAAGCCGGCTCCCTGATGGCGGGGGGGCTGGACAATTTCAGGTCAGTTTTTGGCGCGGAGTCGTCGTTCTTCAAGGGCAAAAGCTGGTACGTCGCATCGCACGACGGAGGCGGCGACAGTGCCCAGATCTTTGCCGCCGGTGGGTACAAATTCTTGCACATCGCATTGCAGTTCGACCCACCCAATAGCTCCCTGGAGTGGGCATCTGGAATCATCCGCCAGCATCCTGGGCTTCCGACAATTGTCACCACGCATGACTACCTCGATACCACTGGCGAGCGTCGCGCCAACCCTGCGATCGATCTTTCGGTGAACGATCCGGAGGCGAACAACCCACAGATGTTGTGGGATAAGTTCATTAGCCAGAATGATCAGATATTCATGGTCATTTGCGGGCACCAGCACGCGCAGGCATTCCGGGCCGATGACAATCGCTATGGCCATAAGGTCTATCAAATCCTCTCTGACTATCAAGATCGGCAGCATCTGCTGGAAGGCAAAACAGTCAGAAAAAATACGGTAGCGGGGCTCGGCGATGGCTGGCTAAGGCTCATGACGTTCGATATGTCTCAGCCGACTCCGGTGGTCCGTGTTCGCACCTATTCAAGCTACTTCAAGTCACACTCCCTTGACACTCCCGGCTACGCTAGCTGGTATCGAAAAACCGAAGACCCGCATCTCACAGATGAGCAGTTCATGCGTGAGGACGACTTCAAGGTAGACCTACACGACTTCCGTCAGCGATTCGGTGTTGGAAGTTTAAATTGACGACGGATAACAACGATGGCGCCTCATGGGTCGGAGTAGAAACCAACGCTCCAACATAGCAGTAACTGGGCCGCGCCCGGCTTCCATTCGTCTTGGAATTAGCCCAGTGCTTCATCTTCGGCTTTAACAACTGCGAGGAAGCCCTTAGCACATTGCTGTCCGCCATGGTCGATGGCTGGTCCTTGCTGGCGGGTGGCGCCACCCGTCCTGAAGCTATGCGGGACCGCGGCGGATTGACCGAATGGCGGGTTCGGGACGCCATCGCGATTTTCTAACGGCCGCATTTGGGCGACTGCCGACCTGACGCTTCACGCAGGCTGACCGGCAGCTTCCGCTAGGATCGGACGTTCACCGATGCTGATATAAACGACCGGAGCTGGGGCGGAAGCCGGCATTCGATTCCCTCAGGGTTTGCAATCTGAACACTGCCGAGCCTAACCCCATCCTCGCGCGAGGGCTTAAGGAAGGTCAATGCCGAGGCTACCGAGCGTACCTAAAAACGCCCGCACCTTGGAACTGGACAGGCGGCGTGAGTTCTGAAGTGCCCAGATTTCCACTTTCGGGCCATCGTACGCGCCCCATGAGACGAGCCGACCCTCGTCGATATCCTCAGTCACCATCAATTTCGGCACAAGGGCGATGCCCGCGCCCGCGAGAACAGCGTCACGCACCATCAAGAAGGACGAAAATCTCAACCTGAAATGCGGCTGCACGAACCGTGTCCCGGTGCCGGTCTTTATCGGCCAAAGTTGGTCGTCAGGCGTGCCAACGCGGCCGACCGCTGGAACGGCATGATCGGCAGCTGCCAGCTCTGGGTGAAGATCAACCGAAAACCCGGGCGGTGCTACCAGCAGGCGTTCGTCCTCGAGAATGCGGCGCCCGACCAGCCGCTCGTCCGGGCTGGGATCGATCCGGATCACGAGATCGTAATTGTCATCGACCGGGTCGACCTTGCGGTCCTCGGCAATAATTTCGAGATCGACGTGCGGATAGGTGGTGACGAAGCTGGTAGCGAGCCTGGGCAGGAGCACATGCGCCAATACGATCGGTGCGCTTATGCGAAGCCTGCCTGAGGGGACGGACGAGCCACTCGCTACGGCCTGCTCGGCTTCGATGATCTCGGCAAGCGGCCCAAGCGTGCGTTCATGCAATGCGCGCCCTTCTCCGGTCAGGCGCAGCGTCCTCGACCCACGGTCAATGAGCCGCACGCCCAAGCTCGCCTCCAGTTCCGACACTTTGCGCGACAAGGTCGCCTTCGGCCGACCGCTGGCGCGGCTCGCCCGTCCGAAACCGCCATGCGTCGCAACCAGATTGAAATCGACGAGCGCGGGCAGATCCATGTGACGTTCCATTTGTGAGACGATATGGTCCGATATTGCCATCTGTTGCGTTTTTTCGAAACGACTAATTTGCCAGCAGCGACAACGAGCCGCTCCCGTTCGATCAAGGAGATTACGACATGACGATTTTGGTCACTGGCAGCACCGGCACCATCGGAACCCAGGTGCTCAGCTTTCTCGACGGGCATGGCGCCGACATCCGCGCGCTGACCCGCGCGCCGGAGAAGGCCAATCTGCCGGCAGGCGTTACGGCGGTGAAGGGTGACCTCGCCGATATCGACAGCATCCGCGCGGCGCTGGACGGGGTCAGCACGCTGTTCCTGCTCGCGCCCAATGCGCCCGACGAACTGACCCAGGCGATGCTCGCGCTGAACGCTGCCCGCGAGGCTGGCGTGAAAGGGATCGTCTATCTCTCCGTGTTCAAGGGCGAGGCCTATGCCGACGTTCCCCACTTCGCCAGCAAGATGACCGTCGAGCGCATGATCGACGCCTATGACCTGCCCGCGACGATCCTGCGCCCGGCCTATTTCATCCAGAACGACATGCGGCAGAAGGACGCCCTGCTCGGCGGCGGCATCTACGGCATGCCGGTCGGCGCCAAGGGCATTTCGATGGTCGATGTCCGGGACATCGGCGAGGCCGCCGCCAAGGAGCTCCTGCGGCGCGAGCAGGCGAGCGCGCCGCTTCCCCGCGAGATCTACGAACTGGTCGGTCCCGACGCGCTCACCAGCGATACGCTCGCGACGCTGTGGAGCGAGATCCTCGGACGCCCGATCGCCTATGCGGGCGATGACCTGGACGGCCTGGAACAGCGTCTCAAGAGTTTTGGTCCGGCCTGGCTCGCCTATGACATGAAGCTGATGATGCGTCGCTACCAAGAAGATGGCGCGGTCGCGACCGATGAAGACGTTGCTCGCCTGACGGCACTGCTTGGCCATGCGCCGCGCTCATATCGTGACTTTGCGCAAGCCGCTGCTGCGGGCTGGTCGCAGCGCTGACTGGGAAACCCGCCGGCCTTTATGACCGGCGGGTCGCAATCATCCTTGCGACGCCGTTGAAGGAGCATCGTGATGACCGAGACCTACCGCAAGGAGCAGGATGAGATATTCCTCGACGATGCGCGGCGCATGGCTGATCGCATCGTCGCTGCCGGTTCGACCGCCGTGCTCCACAGGTGGCAGGGGATGCTCGATGTGTTCCCCGCAGACCTCGCGCTTCTGAAGGCTGCGACGGAAGCGCTCGATATCGTCGCGACCTTCCTGCGTCTTAATCTGCGGAGATAAGCGCTCGGACACGGTCCCCGACAATTTTTGAAAGGAGAATTTCCATGACTCGCATCCTATTCGTTGGCCAGAAACCCGAAACCGTGGACTTCTCGGACCCCGCTCTGCCGCCGGGGTTCGATGCGGGAAAAATCAATGCGGGGATCGCCTTGGCGGTCGCGAAGATTCACGAGCGCGGCTGGGAAGGCGATACCTGCATGATCACGCCTGACGATGCGGGGCTCGCCATGCTGGAGACACAGCTCAAGAGCGCGCACTATGATTGCGTCGTCATCGGCGGGGGCCTTCGGATCCCACCAAACGGCCTCATATTGTTCGAGATGGTGGTCAACGCCGTCCATAAGGCGGCCCCCGACGCGACGATCGCGTTCAACACCCGTCCCGAAGATACAGCTGACGCAGCCGCCCGTAATCTGCGACCTATGGATGGTTCACCGCGATGAATTTCAAAACTGCTTCGCTCGTCGCTGCGTCGATTCTTACCCTGATCGCCACGGAAGCTCGCGCGGAAGGGCCGGAGCGCTCGCCCGCCGCGATCGGCGCGACAGCCTCGTCGCCGATGACCTTCGCCCGAGGCAAAACGTCGAGCGGATGGCTGCCGTTCGAATACGTCGCCGGCACCCGGATTTTCGTTCGAGCCACAGTCAACGGGCGGCCAGTGCTCGCCATGCTCGACAGTGGTGCGTCATCGACCGTGGTCGATCGGCGCTTTGCTTCCCGCCTCGGGCTGAGTCCGAAGGGGGATCTGACAGGCGAAGGCGCGGGTGGCTCAACCCCATATAGTGTGGTCCATGGCGTTACGGTGCAGCTGGGCGATCTCAGCTGGAACGGCGGCGATGCGGTGGCGATCGATTTGTCGGCGGTCGAAAAACAGGTCGGTCATCCCCTGCCGATGGTTCTGGGCGGCGAGTTGTTCCGGGATGCGGTTGTCGAGATCGACTTCACGAGGCACAGGATCGCCTTTCACAATCCTTCATCCTACCGCGCTGCCCCCAATGCTCGCACGGTTGCATTGACGCCCGCCGGCGAAAACCAGGCGATCTCCGTGCTCGTCGAGGGGCGCGCCGCGAAGCTCCTGTTTGATCTGGGCAATGCCGGGGCAGTGGACCTTTTCCCCGGTTTCTGGGAGCAGCCCGGTTTCGCCGACAATCGGCGGACATCGACGACCCTTGCGGGCGGTGTCGGCGGGATGAGCGTCCAGAAGGTGACGATGCTCCGCACGATCGCTCTCGGCGGCGCGACATTCAAGGAACTGCCGTCCCGTCTCGAAGATCGGCAATCGTCGCTGGACGCGCGCTCAGGACTTCTGGACGGCAATATCGGCATGGGCGTCCTCAGCCGCTTTCATCTGGTCGTGGACTTTCCTCACCACCATGTGTTGTTCGCGCCTCCGGTAGACGTGAACACCCCATTTCGCGTGAACCACGGCGGTTTGACGCTGCAGCCGGGATCAACGGGCTCCAAAGTCCTCTACGTGGCCCCCGACTCTCCAGCGGCCATCGCCGACCTAAAGGCCGGTGACATCATTATCATGGTGGACGGCAACAGGGCCGCCGGGACGAACGGCGAGTGGCAAGGAGGACAGATTGGTCGAACCGTCCGGCTGACGTTGGCGGATGGACAAGAAAAAACTGTGACTCTTGCAGCATATTTCTGACGGACACGGCCGCCACTGTCCAAGGTTCCGGGCGAAAACTGCCAAGCCGTTTTCGGCAGGCGCCACCGCCCTGCGGCGTATCCGGGATTGGGTGGTTAGCGACGGGGCGAGGTGCCAATCCATCCCAGCCAGCGTGACGGAATTGGTAGACGTATCACCGCTCAGAAACGGTGGTCCCTGAAAGACGGGTGCCGGGCATCCGCTGCAAACGCTGGCCGACCCCGGCCCCGGGGCGATTTGATGTCTGGTCGAGCGGCGTCGAGACTGTAGAGAGGCTGGCTGGCAGACGCGTCGAGATCCACGAAACGGCTCGCTCACATCGGCTTCAGGCCGGTTTGGATGCCAGCCATATCGTGGAGGGCGTGCGCTCCCGCGGGCCGGCATCGATCCTGATTTGCTCGACCGCGAAACCGGCGGTTTCGAGGCGCCAGACAAAGGCGTCGTCGTCATAGGCCGACCATATCGCCAGCACGCCCGCCGGGCGCAGCGCGGCATAGGCCGCCCGCAGGCCCCAGTTGCAGTAGAGCCTGTCGTTGGCGAGGTTGATAAATCCGTCCGGGCCGTTGTCGACGTCGAGCATGATGCGATCGAAACCGCCAGGGGCGCCGACGATCACGTCATGCACATCGCGAATCTCGATCGTCACGCGCGGGTCGGCAAGATTGCCGCCGAATAGATGGGCGAGCGGGCCATTGGCCCATGTCACGACCTTGGGAACAAGCTCGGCCACCACGATGGTGGCGCTTGCCGGCAGCGCGGCCAGTGCCGCCCCCAGCGTGAACCCCATGCCGAGCCCGCCGATGAGCACGCGGTCCTGATGCTTGCCCATCCGCCGACAGGCCAGGGTCGCCAGCGCCTTTTCGGAATCGACTGCCTGACTGCTCATCAATTCGTCTTCGCCGAACTGGATCGAGAAATCCGGGCCGCAGCGCAGGAGTCGCAACAACCCGCCACCGGGGATATCCGCCGTATCGACGAGCTCGATCGAGTTCATGACGGCTCGCCTTTCTGGTGGGGAGGGCCGGCAGGCATCAAAAGCCAGCGGCGCAGCAGCGCTAGGAGGTGAATGTCGATTCGCCTAGCTTTCTTCGTTCTCGGGCCGCGCCTTGGGCGGATGCAGCCTGACCCGCTCAACCCGGGTCGGCTCGGCCTCGATCACCTCGATCGTCCAGCCGCTGTCATGGCGGATGCACTCACCCGCCTGGGGCACATGCCCGGCCAGCACCGCGGTCAGGCCGCCGATCGTGTCGATATCGCCGTCCACGTCCAATACGGTGCCGATCGTCTCGCCGACATCTTCGAGTTCGGCACGCGCATCGGCTTCCCAGGCGCCGCCGTCGAGCGGGACGATCAGCGCCTCGGGCGCATCGTCATGCTCGTCCTCGATGTCGCCGACGATCTCCTCGATCAGGTCCTCGATCGTGACGAGACCCTCGGTCCCGAAATATTCGTCGAGCACGATGGCGAGATGGACACGTTTCTGGCGCATGTCGGCGAGCAGGTCGAGCGCACCGCGCGACATCGGGACGTACAGGGGTTCGCGGATCAAACCCTCGATCGACGTCGGGTGCTCGGCACCGGTCGCCAGGATGTTGAACACGTCCTTGATATGGACCATGCCGATGATCGTATCGAGCTTTCCGCGGTACACCGGCAGCCGGCTGTGGCCGGCCTCTGCGAACAGCTTCACCAGGTCGTCGAAGCTGGTCTTCTCCTCGACCGCGACGATGTCCGCCCGCGGCACGCCGACATCGCCCGCGTCCCGCTCGCCGAAATGCAGCAGGTTGCGCACCATCTGGCGTTCCAGCGGGGAGAGGTCGCCGGCCGCGTCGGGCCCGGGCTCGTCCTCATGCGCGTCGATTGCATCTTCGAGTTGTGCCCGGAGCGATTCGTCGCCGGGATCACCGAAAATAAGGGCACGGAAGGAGCGCCATATGCTGCCTTCCTGGGTGCCGGCCGTATCCGTTTTCAGGCCGGTACCGGTGCTACTGTCGCCTTCGGGCATGGTGGTGTGTCAGTCCTCACGTATCAGATAGGGGTCCTTGAGGCCAAGCGACGCCAGCGCATCGGTTTCGATGCTCTCCATCGCTTCGGCTTCACGATCCTCCATATGGTCATAGCCTAGCAAATGAAGCGTGCCATGCACGATCAAATGTGTCGCATGGTCCTCGACCGAAATATTCTTCTCGGCCGCTTCGCGCGCGCACACGCCATGAGCGAGCACGATATCGCCGAGCAGCACTTCGCCGTCATCCGAATTCTGGTCGATCGTGTCGAGCAGATCGGCTTGCACCATCGGGAAGCTCAGCACATTGGTCGGCTTGTCCTTCTGCCGATATTGCGCATTGAGCGTCTGCACTTCCTCATCGGTGGTGAGGCGCACGGATATCTCGACCAGCGCGGCGGTGGTCAGCATTTCGCCATGCTGCGTACGTTCCATCGCCGCGGTGGCAGCGCGCAGGGCGAGCGTTTCCCAGTCGATGGTCTCGGGCCAGGGCGATTCGATGGAGAGGGCGGTTTCGAGCATAAAGCCTTTCAGGCGAGATCTGTCTGGACGAAGTCATTGCCCTTGTAGAGAAGTCGGGCGTCATTGGCCTTGGCACAGGCATAGGCGAAGCAATCGCCCATGTTGAGTGCGGCGGGGTGCCGGCCCTTACCGTAAGATCGATAGGCTTCGAAGGCCAACGCAGCCTCGTCGCCACCAATGGGTACGCGGCGCAACGGGCGCGCGGCGGCGACATCGGATACCTCGCGCTGCGCAGCCTCGCTCGAATATCCGTAGGATCGGCATAGAGCTGTCACCGTTTCCCATTCGGTCATCGCCGACCACAAGGGATCATTGTCGTCGCGCACCTGGACGGCCAGATCTACCTGTTCCGGCTCGCCCGCGATGATCGCGACCAGTGCCGATGCATCAACGAAAAGGGTCAACGACATCCTCCTCGCCGGAAAGCCAGTCGTAAAACGCCTTGTCCGCCCGCTTGCCGGTGGGCTTCGGCATGGGGTGGGCCCGGCGGTATTTCGCCAGCCATTCCACAAAATCCGGCTTGGGTTCTGCTTCGCCCAGCTCGGCCTTTCGTCGGCGAAGAAGGTCGCGAACCACCTCCGTCTTGGTCGTCCCCAGTCGCGTAGCCAGCTCGGCAGCGAGTGCCGCCGTCTCACTGTCCTTGATGAAAAGGGATGCCATATGCGCCTCCGGGATATCCTCTAATGTAGTTTGGGATATCCCATCCTTCAAGCATCCTGTCCCTCATAGGCCTCGACGATGCGCCCGACGATCGGATGCCGCACCACGTCGCCAGCGCCGAAGCGGCAGATCGACAGGCCCTCGACCCCCTCCAGCCGCCCGACCGCGTCGTTCAGCCCGGAGGCGGCCATGCCACCGGGAAGGTCCGTCTGCTTGGGATCGCCGCATACCACCATGCGGCTGTTCTCGCCGAAGCGGGTCAGGAACATCTTCATCTGCGCGGGCGTGGTGTTCTGCGCCTCGTCGAGGATGATGAAGGCATCGGCCAGCGTGCGCCCGCGCATGAAGGCGATCGGCGCGATCTCGATCTCGCCCGAGAGGATGCGCCGCTCGACCTGCTCCGCCGGCAGGCAGTCGTTGAGCGCATCGTAGAGCGGGCGGAGATAGGGATCGACCTTCTCCTTCATGTCGCCCGGCAGGAAGCCGAGCTTCTCGCCGGCCTCCACCGCCGGCCGCGACAGGATCAGCCGCTGCACGCTGCCGGTGATGAGCTGCGCGACCGCCTGTGCCACTGCGATATAGGTCTTGCCCGTACCCGCCGGCCCGAGCGCGAAGATGATGTCGTGGTTGAGCAGCTCGCGCATATAATGCTGCTGCGCCAGGGTCCGCGGCACGATCGTCTTCTTGCGCGTGCGGATCATCACCTGCGGTGCGCCGTCGGCATCGGCACGGATGATGCCGGCGAGCGTCGGCTCGACCGACATGGCGATCACCGCGTCGACCAGGCCCGCATCGGCGCGCTCGCCGCGTACGATCCGGTTGTACAGGCTTTGCAGCACGTCGCGCGCGGCCGCGACCGACTCGGCAGTGCCTTCCAGCCCCACCCGATTGCCGCGCGCGGTGATGTACACACCCATGCGGTTCTCGAGCAGCAGCAGGTTCTGGTCGAACTCCCCGAAGAGCTGCGGCATGAGCTGGGGCTTGTCGAACACGACCTCGGTACGGCTGCGATCACCGGACTGTGCTTGGACAGGCTTGCGGCTCATGCGGTTCCTTCAGGCGGGAGGGGAAGGGCGGGTGACTCGACCGAACAGACCGCTCGGGGCGGTGTTCCGGAAGAGGGGCGAGTCTGCTGCATCCGCTCGCGAGTTTGGCAGAGCCGGGGCGGCGATGACAGGGGGAATATCGATGGTCTGTGCTTTGCTCTGGCCCTGTGGCAGGATTGTCTATGCCAGCAACGCGGTGCGGCTCGCTATAGCCGCCGGATCGACATCGGTTTCGTACGCGATGGCGATGCAGAAACGTTGCCAGGTCTCTGGGTCCGCGGCCGACTCCGTCGGAAGTTCGTTGAGCAGGGAGGTCCACACATCACCTACGGTGAGCCAGCGTGGGGCATTCGCCGTATCGAGCCTTACGCTAAAGGTATGTTCGACTCGCTCGATCGCGTCGATCTCGTCGCCGTCACCACCAAGGCCGAGACTTGCCAGCATTGCCTGACCTTTCTTAAGCCTGAGAGACCTCAGGCCGCTTCGCGCACCCGCTCCACGCCCGATACAGAATTCGGCCACGCCGCCTCGATCTCCACCTCGATCACGTCGCCGATCGCGGCGCCCGAAACGAGATGTACCGATTGCAGCCAGGGGCTCTTGCCGATCAGCTGGCCGGGCAGCTTGCCCTTGCGTTCCAGCAATATTTCACAAGTGCGCCCCACGCTCGCCTTATTGAAGGCCTCCTGATCGCGGTTGATCGCGGCCTGGAGCCGCTGGAGCCGTTCGTCCATCACTTCCGCCGGCACCTGATCCGCCATGTCGGCGGCCGGGGTGCCGGGGCGGGGGCTGTATTTGAAACTGAATGCCTGGGCGTAGCCGACCGCATCGATCAGGCTGAGCGTGTCCGCGAAATCGGCCTCGGTCTCGCCGGGGAAACCGACGATGAAGTCGCCCGACAATGCGATGTCGGGCCGTGCCGCCCGGACCCGGTCGAGGATGCGCAGATAGGAATCGCGGCTGTGGCTGCGATTCATCGCCTTCAGGATCCGGTCGCTGCCGGCCTGCACCGGGAGGTGGAGGAACGGCATCAGCTTTTCGACGTCGCGGTGGGCGTCGATCAGGCCCTGCGTCATGTCGTTGGGATGGCTGGTCGTATAGCGGATGCGGGCCAGTCCCTCGATCCTGTCGAGTTCGCGGGCGAGCGCGTCGAGCCCGCCGGTGCGCCCCGCCGCGTCTTCGCCCGTCCAGGCGTTGACGTTCTGCCCGAGCAAGGTGATCTCGCGCGCGCCGGCATCGACCAGCGCCTTCGCTTCATCGACGATCGCGGCCCAGGGGCGGCTGACCTCGGCACCGCGCGTATAGGGCACCACGCAATAGGTGCAGAATTTGTCGCAGCCTTCCTGCACCGTCAGGAAGGCCGATGGCGGCACGCGGCGGCGCGCGGGGAGATGGCCGAACTTGGTCTCGACCGGCATGTCGGTGTCGAGCGCGGACTCGCCGCGCGCTGCCTTCGCCACCAGGTCCGGCAGGTTGTGATAGGCTTGCGGGCCGACCACTATGTCGACCTTCGCACGGCGCACGATCTCGGCGCCTTCGGCCTGTGCCACGCAGCCTGCAACCGCGATCATCGGCGCGCGGCCGTTCTTCCGCAGGCGGCCGATATCCGAATAGACCTTCTCGGTCGCGCGCTCGCGGATGTGACAGGTGTTGAGCACGATCAGGTCGGCGGCGTTGGCATCGTCGGTCGCGGTCATTCCGTCCGCGGCCATGAGCTCACTCATGCGGTCGCCGTCATACATGTTCATCTGGCAGCCGAACGACTTGACGTGGAAGGTCTTGGGGGTGGGTTTCATGATGCCGCGCCTATAGGCCGGGGCGTGCGGCGCCGCAAATCCTCGCCGGAACGGGGAGGGGGACCATTCGCGTCTTCAGCGGATGGTGGTGGGGTCTTCCAGTAGCGTTACGATGGAGAAAGCCCTCCTCCACCATCCTTCGGAGGCTCCCCCTGCCCGTGCCGGGGAGGATCAGGCGCCTCATATCGGACCGCATCGACCGCATGGGCGAATGGCCTGAGCGGATGCCCCAGTGACGCCACCAGCGCTTCCTCGATACGACGCCGGCTCTCCGCCGCTATCGCCTTCCGGCCGGGAAAGTCCTGAGGATAGAAGGGTTCGAGGAAATGCACCTTCATCTGGAAGGAGCCGCGTCGCGACAACAGCCGTTTGGCATTGTCGATGCCCGTCTCGACGCCGATCCAGCCGATTTCCTCGGCCACCGCGCCATAATCGAGCAATACCGGCTGGACGAGCACGCCGGCGGGCGGGGGTTCGAGCACGCGCAGCATCGGCGTCTTGAACGGCAGCAGCGATTTGCCGTCGGTCGTGGTCCCTTCGGGAAACACGGTCACCGACCAATTATCGGTCAGCGCATCGCGCAGCTGGTTGATCTGCTCCGCCACGCCCATGCGGTTCTCGCGCTTGACGAACACCGTGCGGTTGAGCGTCGAGAGCCAGCCGACCACCGGCGCTTCGCGGATCTCCTCCTTGGCGACAAAGGCGGTGCCGCTCTGCCCGGCGATCGCGAGAATATCGATCCAGCTCAGATGATTGGAGATATAGAAGACGTCGCGCGTGAGCGGTACGCCGACCCGCTCCACCCGCGCGCCGGCCATGCGGCCGGCCCAGGCGAGGAAGATCTTCGGCCAGGGGGAGGCCAGTCTCAGCAGCCGCCACAGATAATGAAGCGGCACCATCACCAGCAGCGCGAGCACGAGGCCTGAGGCCCGCAGGGCGATGCGCGCCCAGCCAAGGGTGTCGATAGGGGCGGGTTTGCCTGCCGCCGCCTCGGCGCGCCTCACATCGGCGTCGGGCAAGGCCTAGGACTTACGGTCGAGGGCGACGCCGTACAATTCCATGCGGTGGTCGACGAGGCGGAAGCCGAGCCGCTCGGCGATCGCCTTTTGCAGCTGCTCGAGCTCGGGATCGACGAATTCGATCACCTTGCCGGTCTCGACGTCGATCAGGTGATCGTGATGCGATTCAGGTGCGGGCTCGTAGCGGGAGCGGCCGTCGCCGAAATCATGGCGGTCGAGGATGCCGGCTTCCTCGAACAGGCGCACCGTGCGGTACACGGTCGCGATCGAGATGCCGGGGTCGATCGCAGAAGCGCGGGCATAGACCTTCTCCACATCGGGATGGTCTTCCGCTTCGGAAAGCACGCGCGCGATCACGCGGCGCTGGTCGGTAATCCGCAGGCCCTTTTCATTGCAAAGGGCTTCGAGGTCGATCTTGCGTGCCATGGCACACATGTAGTCATTCCGGGCTTATTGATAAAGGGCGACCGACTCGCAATAAGCAGAAGCCCCCCTTCCCGTCGGGGGAAGGGTCGGGGAGCTCGTCAAGGACGGTTGGTTCAGCGCGTCGTCTTGCGGCGCTTGGTGCCCAGGCCGATCTTCTTCGCCAGCGTGCGGCGCTGTTCGGCATAGTTGGGGGCGACCATCGGATAGTCGGCGGGCAGGTTCCACTTGGCGCGGTACTGTTCCGGGGTCATCTGATAATGCGTCATCAGGTGGCGCTTCAACATCTTGAGTTTCTTGCCGTCTTCGAGGCAGACGATATAGTCTGGCTTGATCGAAGAACGCACCGAGACTGCCGGTTCCTGCTTAACTTCCGGGACCGGAGCGGTGCCGCCAAGGCCCGCGAGCGCGCCATGCACGTTCGCGATCAGCACCGGCAGGTCCGAAACGGCCACACTGTTGTTGCTGACATGTGCGGCAACAATATCGGCAGTCAGCGTTATCAAGGTCTCCTGCAGTTCGCTTTGCGTATCCATTATATTCCTTTCGACCCATTATTCGGTTGCATTGAACTCGCATCCGTACGGCGCGCTATCCTACTTTGGATCGCGACGTGCAAGTAACAATTGGCGAACTGAGGTCGTTTTCAGTTAAGCTTGCGGCTATAGGTAAAGGCATCGAATGCCTGACCTGCAGTTCCCCGATAATAGTTACGACGCTGGCCAACCTTAACGAAACCTGTACCGTGATACAGTTTGATCGCGTCATTGCCTTCGCGGACTTCGAGATGGAGAGTAACTGCGCCGGAACTTATGGCATCGGCAATGACAGAACGTAGTAAAGCGGCGGCGACGCCGCGACGCCGCAGCGCCGGCACCGTGGCGAGCAGCAACAGTTCGGCTTCGTCGGCGACGATGCGCGACAGGGCGAAACCGGCGGGCTCCCCATCGAGCGACGCGATGGTCAGCCATACACCGGGCATGGCGAGGATGCCGAGGCACTGGTTGCGGGTCCAAGCCTCGCCGAACCGCGGGTCGAAGGCGCCCTGCATGAGCTGATCGACCAGGGCGAGATCGGCAACGCTGCCGGAACGCAATTCGATCATATGCAGCATCGTACTCATTCCGCCGGTGCGAGCGGCTTCGCGTCGGGCGCCCGGCCATAGATCGGTCGGGGCGGCAGGGTGACAAGGGGCACTGGCAGCAACAAGGCATCGGCCGCGCGCGGCAGCGCCTCGGCCAGCGATGCGGTATCGTCGAGCGCTTTCAGGAATCGCACGCCGTTGCCGATCGCGGGGCGCCCGTCCAGCATCGCCAGCGCCGCTTCGGGCTTGAGCGAGGCGAGCGCGAAAAGGGGCGTGAGCTGAGCGTCGAAGGCCTGCATGAAGACCTCGCCATGCCCGCCTTCAAGCACGACGGCAAGGCTCGACCATCCCGGATTCTGCGCAAATCCCGCCGCAGCGACGACCGACAACGACGAATAGCCGAACGCTTCCGCCCCCCAGCCGAGCGCGAGCCCGCGCGCCGCGGCGATGCCCACACGAACACCGGTGAAGCTGCCGGGTCCGCAATCGACCAGGATGCGCCGGGCCCGGCCGCCCCCCGGCAGCTCGGCGATCATCGGTACCAGCCGTTCGGCATGGCCGCGCCCGACAACCTCATGCCGAGAATCGATCACGGTGCCGCCTTCGATCCCGCCCTCGGCCCGCCCCTCGATCAGGGCGACCGAGCAGGCGGCGGTTGCGGTTTCGATGACGAGGGTTCGGGAAGCTTCAGGCAATCGTGTTGAACCGCTCGAACTCGGGCCGGGGCAGCCGGTCGAAGATCGTCGCCGGATCGCCATGGCCAAGCGTCGAGATGAAGTTGCTGCGCACCGCCGGGGTGTCGGCGAAGAAGGCTGCATCGACCTTGCCATTGTCGAAGCCGGACATCGGGCCGGTATCGAGCCCGAGCGCGCGCGCGGCGATGATGAAATAGGCGCCCTGCAGCGTGGAGTTGCGGAAGGCCGACGCCTCGCGCAGTTCACTATTGCCGTCGAACCAGCTCTTCGCGGTCTGGTTGTGCGGGAACAGTTCGGGCAGATTCTCGTGGAAATTGGTGTCCATGCCCAGGATCACGGTCACTGGCGCCGCCAGAATCTTCGGGGCGTTCTGCGCGCTGGCGCAGGCGGCGAGCTTCGCCTTGGCCTCGTCGCTCACGCACCACACCATCCGCGCGGGCAACTGGTTGGCGGAGGTCGGGCCCCACTTCATCAGGTCCCAGATCGCGCGCAGATCCGCGTCGCCGACCGGTTCGTCGGTATAGCCGTTATAGCTACGCGCGGCACGGAAGATCGTGTCGAGCGCCGCGTCGGACAGCTTCTCGCTCATGCAGAATTCCTCGAACTATGGGAAAGGCGGATCAGACCGCGCGAACCTCGGTGACCTCGGGGACATAATATTTGAGCAGCTGCTCGATCCCGTTCTTCAATGTCGCGCTCGACGAGGGGCATCCCGAGCAGGCGCCCTGCATCTGGAGATAGACCTTGCCCTTGTCGAACCCGCGATAGACGATGTCGCCGCCGTCATTCGCGACGGCCGGCCGTATCCGCGTCTCCAGCAGGTCCTTGATCTGCACGATGATGTCGGCATCCGCCGGATCTTCCGGGAAAGTCTCCGTATCGTCGGAAGGCACCGCGATGCCGCCGGCATTGCCCGGACGGAACAGCGGCATGTTCGCGCTGAAATGATCGAGCAGGATGCCGAGCACATCGGGCTTCAGCGCGTGCCACTCGACGCCCTCGGCCGCCGTGACCGAAATGAAGTCGCGCCCGAAGAACACGCCGGTCACGTCGCCCAGCCCGAACAGCGCCTCGGCAAGCGGCGAGGCGTCGGCCTCTTCGGGCGTGGCGAAGTCTCGGGTGCCAGCCTCCATGACCGTGCGGCCGGGGAGGAACTTGATGGTCGCCGGGTTCGGCGTCGTTTCGGTCTCGATCAGCATGGGTCGCATGTGGGCCGACAGCGCCGCCGGATCAAGGCGCGAAGTGGAAACGCTCGGTTGCGGGTGGCACCGATCCGGTTCCAGCCACGCTTGACCGGAAATGGCGGCTTGGTCAGGCTTCGCACCACCGGGGATGGGGGATTGTCGAACCATGGGCACGCAACAGTCGGCGACCGTCAGCATCGTCAACCAGACCGACGGCAATGCCGATATCATCCTGTTCCACAACAACGACAGCAACGGGACTCAGCGCGGCCGCTGGTCGGTCGGGCCGGGGGAGGCGACCGGTCCGCTTCAAATCCTGTTCCAGACCGGGCCCGGCACCGAGGATATCCTCGACTATTGGTCGGTGATGCTGTTCGTGAAGGACGGCAGCGATGCGGGCCTCTACATCAATGCCGGCACCCTGTTCGATCCGAACTGGAAGGAAAGCCAGCTCCACCATGAAGACGCCGGCGCCGCGCTGACTTTCCCGCTCAGCGCCTCGACCTTCGGCATCGCGCTCGCCTCGGGCGGCACCACCGATTCGATGAAACGCCTCTCGCCCGCCGCGACCAGGCCGATCAGCCATGTCTTCGTGCTGATGCTGGAGAACCGCTCGTTCGACAATCTGCTCGGCATGTCGGGCCTGCCGGGCATCACCGCGGCGACGACGTCGGATTCGAACAGCTATGTCGATCCGGACGGCAAGACCTGGACCTATCACGTCCAGTCGGGCGCGCCGCTCACGCTGCCCACCGATCCGGGCCATGAATTCGCCGACGTCGTCGAGCAACTCTGCGGCCAGGGCAAGACGTTCGATCCGACCAAAGGCTATGGCCCGATCGACAATTCGGGCTTCGCTGCAAGCTACGCGACCTCGACAAGCGAATATCCGCACAAGACGCCGCCGGCCATCGACGTGCAGGACATCATGGACTGTTTCGACAGCCCGGCGCAGCTCGGCGTGCTCTACACGCTCGCGCAGCACTTCTCGGTGTGCGACCACTGGTTCTCCTCGCTACCCGGCCCGACCTGGCCCAACCGCTTCTTCCTTCACGGCGCCTCTTCCTCGGGTTTCGACGACAGCCCGAAGAACAGCCAGATCGTCGGCTGGGAGATACCGGGAAGGGGTTTCAGCTATCCGCACGGATCGATCTTCCAGCGGCTGGATTCCAAAACGATCCCCTATCGCTTCTATCACGATGCCGGCCCGGGCTTCCTCAGCGCCTATAGCGACGATCCCAAGGCCGGCTCGATCCTCGGCGCGATCCCGCAGGTCACCGCGCTGACCGGTGTCAGCCTTTTGGACTTCCACGGGGTGGATGGGCTCGCAGCCGACCTGCAAGGCCCGTATCCCTATCCCTATACCTTCATCGAGCCGCATTATGGCGACCTGACCGGCAACTATGCCGGCGGCTCCTCCCAACATCCGATGGACGATGTCTATGGCGGCGAGCATCTGATCGCGGCGGTAAGCGCGGCGATCCAGAATTCGCCTTATTGGGAGTCGAGCCTGCTGGTCGTCACCTATGACGAACATGGCGGTTTCTACGATTCCGTCACGCCGCCGTCCGCGGTCGCGCCGGGGGACAAGCCCGATTATGGCTACAATACCAACGGCTTCGACTTCACGACCCTGGGCGTGCGTGTTCCGGCCGTCATCGTGTCGCCGCTCGTCACCAGATCGTCGGTCGACGAGACGGTCTATGACCATTCCTCGGTGCCGAAGCTGCTCGAGGATCTCTGGGGCCTCGCGCCGCTGACGGATCGGGATGCCGCCGCCAGCTCGCCGCTCGCCAGCCTGCCGCCGGCGGGAACGCCGACGGAGCGGGTCGCACTGCCGACACCGATGCCGCCGCTCCGGACATCGAGGGTGCCGATGACGATGGCGGCGCGCGCCGCGATCCTCGCCCAGCCTCTCCCCGAATCCGGCAATCTGGTCGGCGCACTGGCCAATCTCCGCAAGGCCGATGCCGAGCTTTCGGGCGGCAGCCCGGCCGAGCTGGCGGTCGTCGCGGGCCGCCATGCCACGATCAGGACAAAGGGCGATGCCGAGGCCTATGCAGCCGAGGTGCTGGCGAAGGTGCGCCTGGTGCAACAGCAGCGCAGGCTCGCGAAGAGCGGGGCCGTCTAGCGCGCCGCCGAAGACGAGATGACTACAGGATCAGAGCCCGACCTGCGGAATGGGAATCAGGCTGAATCCCGCCAGCGGTACGACGATGAAGAGCGGCGATCCCGATCCGGGGCCCGGACCCGGCGTGGGGGTCGGCGTTGGTGTCGGTCCGGGTGTCGGTGTCGGCGTGGACGAGGATGACCCGGAGATCGTGTAGGAGGTGCGGTTGCCCGCCGGATCGAACGTCGTACCCATGGTGACGCCACTGCTGGGGCCGCCCGTACGGCTCGTCGTGATGAGCCGCCCGAGCGCGTCATAGGTGTAGGTGACGTTCTCCGCCGCGGATGCCGCCGAACTGGTCAGCAGGGCGGCCGCCGCGGCCCCGGTCATCAACAGGCAACGCATTCTCATCGCAGTTCCCCTGAGGCACAGGCAACGACGCAGCAATAATCATAGCGGGCGCCGCGAGTCCCGGCTCTACGGGTGGAGCCCGGGATGATTCCGGTCAACCGCATCCGGCGGTATTTTTAGCGCCATTTCAGCGCCATTTCGCGGCCCTCACACCAGCGTGGCGCGCCGGATGCCGATCCGTCGCTGCGGCCGATGCCGCATTCGCAACCAGTCTTTGCGCCGGGCTTCATGCTCAAAAAGTGAAGCGCCCGCCCAGCGACAGCACGACCGCATGCGCATCCTGCAACGCGCCCGATACCAGGATCGGCGTCTGTGCCGTGGTGCCCGCGAACGCCGCCGTCGTACGGTCGATCGTCGCGTCGGCGAAGGCGACATAGCCGGCCGCCGCGTCGATCGCGAAGTGCGGCGACAGGCGATAGGTGCCGCCGGTGGTGAGGTTCCAGCGGTTCGAATCCGGCACGCGCGCGTCACGCTGGCCGTCGCGTGTCGGCGTCATCACCCGCTGGACGCCGGCCCGGACAGTCAGCTTCGGGCTCAACGCATAATCCGCGCCGCCTGCCAGGCTCCAGCTGTCCTTGTAATTCTCGGGAATGGCCGTGCTCACCGGCGCGCCGAGTTGAATGGCGTCGAACTGGTGCCAGCCATGCGCCTCGGCCTGCGCGTTGAGCGTCAGCCTCTGCGTCGCCCGCACACGCACGCCGCCCATCGCCTGCCAAGGGGTGCGGAAGGTCGCATCGACATTGGAGAGGGTGACGTTCGACCCGGCGAGCGGACCGACCAGGCCGGAAATGGCGACATCGCCGTTCAGCCGGTGCTTCACGCTCGATTTGTAGCTGAAGCCGATCGTGGCCACGTCATTGTGGAACTGGACGCCTGCCGACCAACCGAGATTCCAGCCATTGCCCTTCAGCGACTGGCTGCCGTCCGGCAGGCTCGCCAGTACATTTGGCAGGGCATTGGTCAGCGTCGCTTCGGCATATTCGACATTGAGCGCGGCACCGAGCCTCAGCCACTCGGTCGGCGCGATCGCGATCGAGGGCTGGATGTCATAGGTGCGCAACCGGGTCCTGTCCGCGCTGTAACGGGTCCAGCTGTCGGCGTCGTAATCGGTGGTGAAGCTGTAGGGCGAGGTGATCGCCAGCCCGACGGCGAGGCCCCGGCCCAGGGGAATGGCGAGCGCGCCGGTCGGCAATATCCCGCGACTGATCGGATTGCGCGCAAGCGGATTACCCAGGACCGGCGCCGCCGGCTGGCCTGGTCGCGTGATCCGGGTTCCGCGATCGACCACATCGCCCGACGGCAGGATCGCGCTGGCGCTGGCGACGATGCTGATGTCGCTCTCGTCGGCGATGGCGGCCGGGTTCCACCACAGCGAGTCCGGTCCTGTATCCGCCACCTCGCCGGAAAAGGCGCGCCCCGCGCCGCGCGCCGACTGCGCCTCCAGGTAAAAGGCCTGGGCATGGGCGATGCCCTGCATGCCGAACAGGCCCACGAGCCCGGTCGCGAGGAGGAGGGGAGTCTTTACGCTGGGATACATGGCAATTTCCTGATGTACGCGGGGTTACTCTGGGAAAGGGGTCAGTTCACACGGGTCCAGGTCTGCGTCTTGCAGAAGGGCACGAACACGCAGCCGCGCAGCTTCAACTGGTTCGGGCCGGCCGGGGTGATCCGCGCGCTATAGGTCTTGCCGTCCTCGGCATTGTAGATCGTGCCGTCCGACCACACGCCGCCCGAACCGGCGGTGAAGCCGCTCAGGATCTGCAGCCCGCGCAGCGGCCGGCCTCGCAGCGCCGCATTGGTGTTCCGGGTGTCGGCAAGCGACGGGTTGGTGCGCAGCGCATCGGAACTGACGATACGCCCGCAGATCGAGGCGCCGCAGCGCTGGATCTCGACCACCCCGCCGCGGGTTTCGGTCTTCCATCGCCCTGCAATGCTGCCGGGCTGCTCTGCCGGAACGGCCGGTGCCGCCCCTGCCAGGGCCAGAACCATCAGGATCGTCATCCTCTCAACCTCCATTTTTGCTCCACGGCACGGATGTCGCCCGCGTTTCGCCGATAGGGAGCCGGGGCCTTACGCTCGCTTTGGGGATTAGCGAAGGGGAGGTCTCGACTTGCTCTGAGCGCAGAACCGGGTTGGGCCTGCGCCGTTCCTCGGTTGGTCGCAATTATACGAAAGATGGGTGATGCTCGGTTTGCGTCCGGCACTTCCCCTTGCGGCGCCGGTTTGGCAGGGCGGGTTAGGCGGTCGATGTTTAATACATTCATTTTAAACATAAAAATTATTTCATCTTAGTGATCTTCGCTTGCGGTGAGTCGTGGTCGGGAGCCCTACTGGCGCAGGGTAAACGTTCCGGTGCGTTCCGTCCGAAAACTTTCCCGTCGCGCGATTGTGCCGCGGAAGGGTGTAAATAACAATGAGACGTATCAAGGTCTTTAGAGTCGTAATGGTAGTGTGCTTTGCGGTGGATTTGATATTCCTTATTTATTTTGGAAATTTCCTGACACTTAATAGGCCTTCTGTTCAAAATAATATTTTTACGATAGCGTTTGATGCACACGGTGTGTCGGTTTTTATATCTAAGGTGGACTATGCTTGGTATTACCGTGCAGAAATTCTATCATATTTATTAGGTGTGTTGGCTGCTATTCTCTACATTTCGGAATTCAGAAAGCGCTAGGTTCCGGTCATGCTGCATTCAATTTTACTTGGCCGTGCGCTTATAGTAACCTCCCATCCATGGCGCGGCCGGCCCGCCGCGCGATATGGATGGGAGTCATTTCCCGCACGGGATGTTATTGTAGTTGTAGGATATAATTCTTATTATGCTTACAAATATTGGCGACGCTCTGGGTGAATATTTTTCTTATATCAAAAAATGCGAGCGACGTACTAAGAGCATCTAATCGATGATATCGGCACCGTCCGCCTTCAGGCGGGCGAGGCCGTCCTTCATCTGTCGTAGCCGTTCAGGCGTGTGCCCTTGCCACGTCGTTACTTCGGCAATGACTCGCAGCGGATCGCGGGAGCGACAGGACAGCGTCGGATTACCAGGGAATTTCTTGTCCGTCAGGTTGGGATCGTCTTCGAACGGTCCGGTCGGCTCCACGACATAAATCCGTTCCCGGCCGTTGCCCGTCGCGAGTTCGGCGCCCCAGATCGCAGCATCCAGCGTGCCCGCAAAATATACCCATGAGAGCGGTTTGGCTTCGGTGAAGTTGGACTGGTAGCCGACAACGATCAGGTCGCCGGGTTCAAGATCGGCCTTGGTTCCGTGGAAGAATGATTGAGAAAACATGCTGGCAGTTGCCGACATAGGACCGCCGCTCCTTTGCTGTGAATCGAGGAGCGTTGTCCTGGCACAAGGCCCCCGGCTTGCCGCAAGCCCGTTTCCGGGTTAGATAATGAGAGCGGGGAGATGCGGCGACGTCTTCTCGATGCCCCGCTACCTTCATGACTCTCATTGACATCATGCCGTGGCCAAGGCCCTGCGCCGTCGATTCAATTGCGACGACGGGCGGGGTATCGATCCTGATACGGCCAGTGCCGCCGGTCTTGCTGGAACCGTGATCGAACCCCGCCTCGGAGAATCAGGGCCTCAGCGATGCGCCCTGGCCTGTTCGCGTTGTGCCTTCGCTGCCTTGGCCGCGCGGTGGTGGCCATACCAGCATCCGGCGACGGCGCCTGCCACGGCGTGGCCCTTGCCGACATAATGGCCGGCCACCCCGCCGACCGCGGCGCCCTTGAGGCAGCCCTTGGCAAGAGCCGGTGTGGCGCTGGTGGCCATCGCGATCGCAGCGATCGTCAGGACGAGACGGGACATGGCAATTCTCCTCGGTTGATGGGGGGCAACATGGTCACACCAGATGAAGGTCGACCGGGGCGGTCCCTGGAAAGACCAGTTCCAGCCGTCGCGCGTCGAGCCCGTAGTGCCGCGCCAGCAACCCGCCCGCCAGCGCCCTGTAATCGGTCAGCACCGGCAGGTCGCGGCCCTGGTTGAGGGTATCGGGTGCGACCTTCACCTGCGGCCCGACGATGCGCCCGCCGGCCACGCCGCCGCCCATCACCCAATAGATGCTGCCATGGCCATGGTCGGTCCCCTTGTCGCCATTCTCCCGAAAGGTCCGGCCGAATTCCGACACCACCAGCACGACGGTGTTCGCCCACGCGTTCGCCCCGATCTCGTCGGCAAAGCCGGCCAGGCCGCGGCCCAATTCGCCGATCCGTCCGGCCAGATACCCCTGTGCACTGCCCTGGTTGACATGGGTGTCCCATCCGCCAACATCGACGAACGCCAGGTTGAACTGGTCCCGCATCAGCCGCCCGATGCGCCGCGCGGACAGCTCGAAACCCTTGGGGCTCACGGCGCCGCGATTGGCCGCCGTCATTTCCTCCGCGATCGATTTATAGACCGTGTCGCGCACCGCGAACCCCTGCGCCACCGATCCGCCCAGGTCGCTGCCCGCGACATGCTGGCCGTGATACATCGCCTCGATCAGCTTCGCCTGGCGCGGGTCGATCGCGGGCTTGCCGATGCCGTTGAGCGCAACATTGGGGATGGCGCGCGTGCCCCCGCGAAAGATCAGCGGCATCTGGTCGGTGAAGGCGATCGGCTTATCTGTCCCGATCGCCGCCGCCAGCCGCGCCATGAAGCCCGACTGGTAATTGCGCGTGCCGCCGATCGGCTGGCCCAGCTCGATCGTGTCCTGCGTCTCGAAATGGCTCCGGCTCATGTCGTCGGTCCCGGCGAACGGCACGAACGCGATCTGCTTCTTCTGCCACAAGGGCAGGATCGACTCCTTCAGCGCCGGATGCAGGCTCCAGTCGCCATCGAGCGGCAGCGCCGCATCGGGGTTCGCCGGATCGGGCTTCTTTAGCGCCAGAGTCGGCCGGGCCGTGGCATAGAAATCGCTGCCGGTCGGCGCGATGATGTTCGCCGCGTCATAGGCGCCGCGCAGGAATACGACGAGCATCCGCGCGCCGCCTGCCTGCGGCGCCGCGAAGGCGCGCCCGGCCAGCACGAACGGCGCGGCGAGGGCTGCTGTCCCGATCAGGGTGCGACGGTCGATCATGTCTCTCTCCACGTTCATCGGCGCATGAATTCGGGGGACGACAGGAACAGGGCGTTCCAGTCCTGCGGCGACACCGCCTGGTCGAGGGCGCTACGCGTCTGCGGCGACAGGCGGTCCCGGACGCTGCCGAAATACAGCGCATTCTGCAGTTGCGGGAAGGCTGGCGGATCGGCCATGCCCGGCTGCGCCGATTTGAACAGCCCGGCCGAACTCCCGCCGATCTGCCGCGCTATCTCGAACCTTACGCTCAACTGGCCGGGGCCGGTCCAGGCGGCGCTGGTCAGCGGATAGCCGTCCGGCGTCTCGTGCGCATACAGGCCCTGGCCCATCCGGTTGAGCCAGTTCATGACCGGCGCCGCATTGGTGATCACCCGGTCGTCATAGGTCATGCGCACCGCCGAGATCGCGTAATGGACCGGGTCCTTGAACGTCTTGCCCAACGACGCCTCGAACGCGCGCGACCGGAACAGCGTGCGCAGCACCGCGGCGATGTCGCCATGGCTGCGCCGGAACGTCGCCGACATCGCCGCGACCAGATCGGCCGGCGGCGCGTCGCCGACGAAATAAGTCGCGAGCCGCTCGGACACGTGCCGCGCCGTCGCGGGCGAGGCGGCGATCAGGTCGAGCGCCTGCGTCACCTCGTCATAGCCCGACCCCTTGATCCTGTGGCCCAGGAACATCTTGTCCCCGAAATCATGCCGTGCCGGGTTGAACTCGAACAGCCCGGCCCGGACGAGCAAGGGCTGCCATGCCGGTTTCAGCTTCGGCGGGTCGGGCTTCAGGTCGACGCCAACCCCGGTCAGGATCCGCGCCAGTTCCTGCACGTCCTTCTGGCTATAGCCCGATCCGACACCCATGGAGTGAAGCTCCATGATCTCGCGCGCATAATTCTCGTTGATCTTGCCGGCGGCATTCTGGTCGTTGTCGAGGTACCGCAGCATCGCCGGATGGCGCAACGTCGCCTCCAGCAAGTCGCGATACCGGCCCAGGGCGTTCGGGCGAATCGCCTGATCCTCATAATCGCCGACCATCGCCCGGATATCGCGCTTGGCCGCCTGCACGTTGAACTGGTTGAACCAGAACCAGGTCATCTGCTCGCGCAGTTGCGCCGGCGAATAGAGGTCGCGCAGGACGGAACGCGTCGCCGCCTCGGTCGAGAGCGCGGCCATATGCTTGTTATAGGCGTCGCGTGCCGCCTTTTTCTGGTCTGGGTCGGTCAGCGCATTGGCCGCCCGGTTCTCCGCATCGAGATTGACGACCAGCGTCGCCATCGGCGTCCGGACGATCTCCATCGCATCGATCTGTGCCTGCGCGGGGGCGGGCAGGGGGCCGTCCGGCCCCATCCGCAACTGCGCGTCGATCAGGTCAGCCTTCGCGTCCATCGCCGCGGCGGAAGACGGGCTCGCCCCCCAGGTGATGCGGTCGAGCAGCGCGATGTCGCGCGCCTTGCCGGGCGGTGCCGCGGCACCGGCCAGCAAGGCGATCGGCAGCAGCGCGCCAAGGCGACGCAGGGATGGGGGCAGGGCAAGCAGGCGCAACAGCATAAACATGCAACTCGTTGTCCCGGACGATCTTCATGGCACCGGAGTGATTGCTGTCGCCTGAACGCGCGGGCGGCGGTAGCGGATCGGGGCGATCGGGCGCAATTCGGCAGTGCGTGGCCGGGGAGCGCCCGGACAACGCCGATATACGGCAACTCGGTTTATCTCGACGTGATGCTAGCCAATGGTCGGGCGGCGCGTTGCAGTCGGAAGGGCCCGCCCTCAGACGTCCAGCTGCTTCACCGCCTCGTTCCATGTCTGGATATTGTCCCGCGCCTCCTGCACGAAGGCGGATCGCCGGACTACGCCCAGGAACAGGTCGGCGATCCATTTGCCCGGACGGCGCAGCGGCCGCTCGAACTGGATCAGCAGGACCACGCGCGTGCCGGCCGTGTCGTTCCACACCTCATGACTGTAAGTGTCGTCGAACACCAGAGTCTCGCCCTCCGACCAGCGCACGACGCGGTCGTCCACGCGCATACGGACGTCGCCGTCGCGCGGCACGATCAGTCCGAGATGGCAAGTGATCAGCCCCTTGGTCACGCCGCGGTGATCGGGAATATGCGTGCCCGGCGCCAGGATCGAGAAGAAGGCGCTGTTGAGGTTGGGGACCTGCGCGACGATCGCCGCGGTCTTCGGGCATTGCGCCAGATTGTCCTCGATCGGGTAGCTGTACCCCCACAGGAAGAAGGACCGCCACATGTTCACCGCCGCGATGGCGCGGTGATCCGGGGAGATGGTCGCAAGGCTCGGCGAGGCATCGCCCTGCAGCGCGACCGTGATCGCCTCGTCGCGGATATCGCGCCAATGCTCGCGCAGCAGCGCCGTCCAGGGGAAATCGCGCACGTCGAGCACCGGCTCGTTCGAGACGAGCGACGAGGAGGCGATCAGCCGGTCGAAAAGCCCGCGGAAATGCTTGCCCCATTTGATGATCAGCGGCCGGTTGCGTTCCGCCTCCAGCGTCGGCTTCGGAATGGGAGACCCGGAAATCACGTTGAGATCGGGAATCCGCGCGCTGCGGGTGCTGGCGCGCGTTTCGGGGCGAATCCCGGCCGCCTCGCCCGATTTGCGCCACAAAGCGCCTGCGTCCGGTCTCGTCTCGGCGCTCATCTCGCTACCACACCTCCGTATGCCACAGGCGACGCGCCGGCCCGGAAAAGCCACTTATGCGTCGCGGTCGATCTCTCCCCACAACAAGGGGAAGAGTGAGTCGTTATCGGCCGTCTTGGTCCAAATAGTGGCGATGGCGTGGAGTTTCACGGCAGGTTCAGCTTTGCCACACCAGTGCTGGCCCCGGCCGGATAAGGCCGCTAGGATTACACCCATGCATTTCACACCGCGCGCGCTGCGCCTTTCGCTCATCGCCTCGCTGCTGCTCGGCCTTTCCCCCACGGTCAGTGGCCAGACCGTTCCGGCGGCGGAGGCCGGTTCCAATATCGCGAGCCGTGACGCCTGGCTCTACAAGGGCAGCGACATCGCGCCCGATCCTGCCTGGCGTTTCGGCACGCTGACCAACGGCCTGCGCTATGCGGTGCGCAAGAACGGGGTGCCGCCAGGCCAGGTTTCGGTGCGGGTGCGGATCGATGCCGGCTCGCTGATGGAAAAGGACAGCGAGCTCGGATACGCCCATCTGATCGAGCATCTTTCCTTCCGCGGCTCGGAATTCGTGCCGGACGGCGAGACCAAGCGGGTGTGGCAGCGCCTCGGCGCCACGTTCGGGTCGGACAGCAATGCCCAGACCACGCCGACCCAGACCGTCTACAAGCTCGATCTGCCCAACGCGTCCGAGGCCAGCCTCGACGATGCGCTGAAGATCCTCGCCGGCATGGTCAGCAAGCCCAACATCACGTCCGCGGCGCTGACCGGGGAGCGGCCTGCCGTGCTGGCTGAGCAGCGCGAGCAGCCGGGGCCTCAGGTTCGCCTGTCGGACGCGATGAACAAGGCGTTTTTTGCCGGCCAGCCCTTCGCCGACCGCTCGCCGATCGGCCACACCAAGACGCTCGAGGAAGCCACCGCCGATACGGTCAGGGCCTTTCACGACCGCTGGTACCGGCCCGAGCGTGCCGTGGTGGTGGTGTCGGGCGATCTCGATCCGGCGCTGTTCGAGCGCCTCGTCGCCAAATATTTCGGTGCCTGGCGCGGCACCGGCCCGGCTCCGGCCGAGCCCGATTTCGGCGTGCCGGACCCCAAGCAGCCGACCACCAGCGCAATCGTCGAGCCGGGGCTCCCAACCATGGCGATGATGGCGGTGCTGCGCCCGTGGAAGTTCAACGCCGATACGGTGATCTTCAACCAGAATCGCCTGGTCGACCTGATCGCCCTCGCGGTGATCAACCGCCGGTTGGAAACCCGCGCGCGCGCCGGGGGCAGTTATGTCTCGGCACGGGTCGGCCTCGACGATCCGGCGCGTTCGGCCAATGTCACCTTCGTCCAGGTCGCGCCTGTCGGCGATGATTGGGAAGCGGCGTTGAAGGATGTGCGCGCGGTGATCGCCGACGCCCAGGCAGCGCCGGCCTCCCAGGCGGAGATCGACCGCGAACTGGCCGAGCAGGGTATCGCCTACAAGACGATGGTGGATACTGCCCGCGCGGACGCTGGCAGCAAGCTTGCCGACGACATGGTGCAGGCAGTCGATATCCGCGAAACGACGACCAGCGCCGCCGTCATCCAGAACGTGTTCCTCGACGCACGGCGCAAGGGCATGTTCTCGCCCGCGCGAATCCTCGCCTCGACGAAGAAGATCTTCGAGGGCACGGCAACCCGCGCCCTGGTCAGCGCGCAGAAGCCGGAAGACGGCGCGGCAACCAAGCTCGCGGCCGCGCTCAGCGCCGATGTGAAGGGTGTCGCCGGCATCCGCAGCACCCAGGCCTCGGTCGATTTCTCGAAGCTCCCCAAGCTCGGGCCTCCGGGCAAGGTCGTGAAGCGGCAGAAGATCGCCGAATACGACCTGGAAAAGGTCGAGTTCGCCAATGGCGTGCGGCTGATGGTCTATTCGACCACATCGGAGTCCGACCGCGTCTATGTCCGCGTTCGCTTCGGCGGCGGGTTCAACGCGCTGCCGGCCGATCGTGAATCCCCGGCCTGGGCGGCCGAGTTCGCCCTCATCGCAGGCGGCATCGGAAAGCTGAAACAGGGTGATCTCGACGCGATGTCGGCCGGTCGCCGCATCGGCCTCGACTTCGACGTGGACGATGATGCGTTCCAGCTCGCCGCGATGACGTCGCCGCGCGATCTTGGCGACCAGCTCCGCCTGATGGCGGCGAAGCTCGCCGTGCCGGGCTGGGATCCGAGCCCGCTCGCCCGTGCCAAGACGGCGGTGCTCGCGAATTACGCCGGCCTCGAATCCTCGCCCGACGGGGTGCTCTCGCGCGACCTGGACGGGCTGCTCCGCGCCGGCGATCCGCGCTGGGGCACGCCGACCCGTGACGAGATCCGCGATACCACGCCCGAGGCCTTCCGCGCCTTGTGGGAGCCGCTGCTGGCGACCGGTCCGATCGAGGTCCAGGTGTTCGGTGACATCGGCGTCGACAAGGCGATCGATGCCGTCGCGCGTAGCGTCGGTGCGCTGAAGCCTCGCACGCCCGATACGCGCCCGGTGCCCCCGGTCAATTTCCCCGCGCACAACGCCACGCCGGTGGTTCGCACCCATAATGGGCCTGAGAACCAGGCCGCAGCGGTGATCGCCTGGCCGACCGGCGGCGGAGTCGAGGGTATCTCCGAAAGCCGCCGCCTCGAGGTGCTGGCGGCGATCTTCAGCGACCGGCTGTTCGATCGGCTTCGGTCTGAGGCAGGGGCGAGCTACAGCCCGAACGTGTCGAGCAGCTGGCCGATCGGTCTCCCGAGCGGCGGCCGCCTGATGGCGGTCGGCCAGGTGGCGCCGGCCAACCTTCCGCTGTTCTTCAAGCTCTCGCGTGAAATCGCGGCGGACCTCGTCGCCAATCCGGTGAGCGACGACGAGCTGCGGCGGACGATCGGCCCGATGATCGAGGTGCTCAAGCGCCAGTCGACCGGCAACCAGTTCTGGATGCTCCAGCTGGAAGGCGCGACCTATGACCCGCGCCGCATCGCCGCTTTCGGTCGCGTGCTGACCGACATCGCATCGCTAACCTCCGCCCAGCTCCAGGAAACCGCCCGCAAATATCTGCGGCCGGACACCGACTGGACGATGGAAGTCGTGCCGAAGTCGGCGGCGGGCACGATCGCAGCAGCGAAGTGACCTGAACTCCCGCTCCCAGCGGGAGTGGAAGGGCGAGGGTGAGAGTGAGAGGGAATGCGCCGGATCGCCCTCATCCGGCGCTACGCGCCACCTTCTCCCGCTGGGAGAAGGGAAGTCCGATAGCTTGCTACAAGGTTACCCCTTGTATAGCGCGTCCAGTCTCGGCCCGTAGACCTCCTTCAGCACATGCCGCCGGATCTTCAGCGACGGCGTCAGCTGCTCGTTTTCGATCGTGAAATGCTCGTCGGCCAGGATGAAGCGGCGGATGCGTTCGATCACCGACAGGTCCTTGTTGACCCGCTCGACCGCGGCCCCGATCGCGGTGCGATAACTGCTGTTCTCCGCCAGGCGCGAGAAATCGCACGCGTCGCCGTTCCTGGCGCACCATTCCTGGGTCCATTCGGGATCGGCCACCAGCACCGCGACCATATAAGGCTTGCGATCGCCATAGATCATCGCCTGGACGATCTCGGGCTGCAGCGTCAGCATGCCCTCCACCTTTTGCGGCGCGACATTGTCGCCCTTGTCGTTGACGATGATGTCCTTCTTGCGATCGGTGATCTTGATGCGGCCCTTGTCGTCGATAAGCCCGATATCGCCGGTGTGCAGCCAGCCGTCCTTCAGCACCCGTGCCGTCTCCGCCTCGTTGCGCCAGTAACCGTGCATCACCAGTTCGCCGCGCACCAGGATCTCGCCATCCTCGGCGATCCTCACCTCGGTGTTCTTGAGCGGCGGGCCGACCGTATCCATGCGCAGGCCGACCGAGGGGCGGTTGCACGAGATGACCGGCGCGGCCTCGGTCTGGCCGTAGCCCTGCAGGAAGGTCAGCCCGAGCGACTGGAAGAAGATGCCGACCTCCGGTGTAAGAGGGGCGCCACCCGATACCATCGCCTTGATACGACCGCCGAAGCGCTTCTGGATCTTGGGCTTCAGCGTCGCCTTGAGGAACAGGTTCATCGGCTGGTCGAGCAGCCCAAGTCGCCCTTCATATTCCTTGACGCCGAGCGCCTGGGACCGGTCGAGCAGATAGGAGGAGAATTTGCCCTGCTTCTCGACCGCTTTGGAGATGCGGGTGCGCAGCACCTCGAACAGGCGCGGCACCACGACCATGATGGTCGGGCGTGTCTCCTCGATATTGGAGGCGAGCTTGTCGAGCCCTTCGGCATAATAGATCTGGGCGCCGAGCCCGATCGGGAAATGCTGCCCGCCGCTATGCTCATACGCATGGGAAAGGGGAAGGAAGGACAGGAAAACCTCATCCTCCCAGCCGAAATCCTCGCTGATCACCGTGCAACAGCCATCGACATTATGTAGGATCGCGCCGTGGTGCTGCATCACGCCGCGCGGCGCGCCGCCGGTGCCGCTGGTGTAGATGATGCAGGCGGTGTCCTCGCGCGTCGCCGTGCTGACGATCTGCGACGGGTCGGTCTTGTGATCGGCGATCAGCTTTGACCAGCTATGCACCTCCAGCGCGCCGGACTGGCCAATGCGGATATCCTCGATGCCGATCACGATCTTCGCCTCGGACGCGCGGATCGCCGCCGGGAGCAGCGTCTTGGCCAGCTTCGCGGTCGAGACGATCACCGCCTTCGCACCCGAATTCTCGATGATGTGCGTGTGGTCGCGCTCGGTATTGGTGGTGTAGGTCGGCACGGTGATGCAGCCGGCCGCCATGATGGCGAGGTCGCTGATGCACCATTCGGGGCGGTTCTCCGCGACCAGCATCACGCGGTCGCCGGGCTCCAGCCCGATCGCCTTCAGCGCCGTCGCCAGGCTCGCGACCTTGTCGGCTGTCTCGCGCCAGCTGGTCGGCACCCATTTGCTGCCGGCCTTGTGCCACAGAAAGGGCTTGTCGCCCTTTTCCCGCGCCCGCGCGAAGAACATCGTGACGAGGTTGGGGAAGTGTTCGAGCGTTCGCATGGTCTCTCCCGGGGAGGGGCGCGCCGTGTTCGGCTGCGCTGGTTTCTTCTACTCGCTCAGCGCGGTGCCGACACTCCGCGGATCGGCCGCGCCGACCCAGCCCTTGGCCGTCCGCTCGGCCGCGTTCGCCTTGAGCCCAAGGCTCGATATCACGACCTGGTGGCCAAGCTTCTCGAGCGGCTCCTTCATCGGTTCGAGCGAGGTGCCCTTTTCGAGGATCAACGTCCGGCCGCTGAAATAGATCAGTCCCTGGCCGATCGATTCCTGCGCGCTCATGCCCCAGTCGATATGGGCGATCAGCGCCTTGGCGACCTGCATGATGATGGTCTTGCCGCCGGCCGCGCCGACGGTGAACACCGGCCTGCCCTTGGCGTCATAGACGATGGTCGGCGCCATCGACGACAGCGGTCGCTTGCCGCCCTCGACCCGGTTGGCGACCGGCGCGCCGTTCTTCTCGGGCGCGAGAGTGAAGTCGGTCAGCTCGTTGTTGAGGATATAGCCGTTTGCCATCAACTGGCTGCCGAACGGCCCTTCGACGGTCGAGGTCATGCCGACGACGTCGCCTGCCTTGTCGATCGCGATGAAATGCGTCGTGCCGTGAACCTCGTTCTGCACCGCGGCGGTGCGCGCCTGCGCACCCGGCGGGGTGCCCGCGTCATAGGAGGGCAGGGTGGCGGTGGTCGAGATCAGCTTCGACCGCTGGTCGAGATAGGCCGGGTCGATCAGTCCCTTCACCGGCACCTGCACGAAATCCGCGTCGCCGAGATATTTCTCGCGGTCGGCATAGGCCAGTTCCATCGCCTCGCCGATCAGATGCCATGCGACTGGCGATTTCGGCCCGAGCTTCTTCATGTCGAACCGTTTCAGCATGCCGAGAATCTCGAGCACCGTCACCGCGCCGGAGGACGGCGGCGCCATCCCGCAAATCTTGTAGCTGCGATAGAAGCCGCACACGGGTGCCCGTTCCTTCGCCTGATAGGCAGCCAGGTCGGCGCCGGTCATGTCGCTGGTGTTGATCGTGGTACCGGTCGCGGCGGCGACGATCGCCCTGGCATTGTCGCCGGTATAGAATGCGTCAGGGCCTTCATCGGCGATCCGGCGCAGGATCGCGGCAAGCGCCGGGTTCTTCAGCGTGGTGCCGATCGCGGGCGTCTGTCCATCGACCGTGTACTGCTTCGCGATCTCGGGGAAGTTGCTCCAGATGCGCGACATGCCCGCGATGCGGTCGTTCAGCGGCCTGGTGACCTGATAGCCCTCCTCGGCCAGCTTGATCGCCGGCGCGAACAACGTCTTCCACGGCAGCTTGCCCCATTTCTTGTGGGTCAGCGCCATCAGCCGGATATTGCCGGGCACGCCGATCGACTTGCCGCCCTGGAACGCCTGGCTGAACGGCATCGGCTTGCCATCGGCATCGAGGAAGCGCTGCGGCGTCGCGGCGGCGGGTGCGGTCTCGCGGCCGTCGATCGTTTCCATCCTGCCGGTCTTGCCGTCGTTATGGACCAGGAAGCCGCCGCCGCCGATACCGCTCGATTGCGGCTCCACCACGGTCAGCGCCAGCATCATCGCCATCGCGGCATCGGCCGCGCTTCCCCCCTCGCGCAGGATCTGCCGGCCCGCCTCGGTCGCGCGCGGATCCGCCGAGGTGACGACCCCCTGGGCGGAGGCAATGGGAGAATAGACGAGGATGACGAGCGCGAGCAGGAGCTTCTTCATAGGCCCACCGTGGTAGCGGGGGCGGGCGCTACGTCAACCAGCCCCGACCGCGTCGGCGACATGATCATACCCATCCTGTCTCAGCAGGCGGGACAGGCCGCGCGCGATACGGCCCGGCAGGCCGGGACCTTCGTAGACAAGAGCGCTGTAGAGCTGGATCAGGCTCGCCCCGGCGCGGATACGGGCATAGGCCTCCTCGGCGCTGCCGATTCCGCCGGCGGAGATCAGCGGCATCGCGCCACCGGTCGCCTTGCGGAAATCGGCCAGGCGCTGCCGCGCCAGTCCGGCGAGCGGTGCGCCGGAAAGGCCACCGGTCTCGGCACCGTGCGACGATGTCAGGCCCGGCCGCGAGATGGTCGTGTTGCTGACGATCAGCCCGTCGATATGATGCTCGATCGCCGCCCGGGCGATCCCGTCGATCGCGGCCGGATCGAGGTCGGGTGCTACCTTCAGGAACAGGGGTGGGCGCTGGATCGGCAGTCGCCGCGCCTCGTCGGCGGCGGCGAGCAGTTCGGCCAGCGCCGCGCCGTGCTGCAGGTCGCGCAGGCCGGGCGTATTGGGCGAGCTGATGTTGATCGTGACATAATCGGCGACCTGCGCCGCTTTCTCCACGCCGTGCCGGTAATCGGCGATGCGGTCGGTCGCATCCTTGTTGGCGCCGACATTGATGCCGAGCACACCGCGCCGCTTCGCCGCGACGGCGCGGGGCAGGGCAGCCTCCAGCCCGCCATTGTTGAAGCCCATGCGGTTGATCACCGCGCGGTCCTCGACCAGGCGGAACAGGCGGGGCTTCGGATTGCCAGGCTGCGGCACCGGGGTCAGCGTACCGATCTCGACCGAGCCGAAGCCAAGGCCGAAAAATCCGTCGATCGCCCGGCCATCCTTGTCGACCCCCGCGGCAAGGCCGATCGGGTTGGCGAAATCCACGCCCGCGACGGTCGTGCGCAGGCGAGAATCGCCCGTGCCGGCGGCCAGCGGCGTGCCGGCCCGGCCCCAGGCCTCGAGCATCGCGACGGTCAGTCCGTGCGCGCGCTCGGCTTCGATGCTGAACAGGGCGGAGCGGATAAGGGGGAAGATCATCTGACCGCTTTGGCATCCCCTGGGCGATGGGTCAAAAATCACCCTAACCTGCGATAAGATTGCGACGAATATGACCGATTTGGCGCTTTCGTCCAATACGGCCGATCCGGGCGCTGCTTAAACAAACCTGCGACCCGAAGAGCTCCCAACAGGGGTCTCTTTCACTAGGCCCGGCCAGCTTGCTGGCCGGGCCTCTTTTCATTGGTCGCAGGGCGGAGTAATGTCGCTTCTGTACAAAAACAGGGGCGTGTACAGTGCCTGACATACAGCTCGACTATGCCGTCCCGGCTGCTGACTTGGCAGAGTACATCACTCTTTTCTATCACTTCCGTGCGGATGTTCCGATATTCGAGGACACCGAGCGCGCTGACCATGCCCAGTTGCGCTTTCGTCTTTCGCCTGGGCGGTCGGACTATAAATTCCCCGACGGCACGCTGCAGGAGGCGACGGAGAACCATGTCGTCGGCCCGACCAGCGGTGCGATGGGTGTCCGTTGCGAGGGGCCGGTCCTGGTCCTGGGCATGGGCCTTACTGCGACCGGCTGGGCCGCGCTGATCGGCAACGATGCGTCGAGCATGCTCAACCGGGTGATCGACGCGAGCGATCTGTTCGGTGGGCCGAGGATGCGTGCCACCGCCAACGCCCTGCGTGCAGCGCCCGACATCCCCGCCCGTGTCACGATCGCCGAGCAGCTTATCCGCGACTTGGTGCGGGGGTGCGACCGGGGTGCGGTCATTTTCGTGCGGCATGTCGACACATGGCTCGCAGGCAATCCTTCGCCCGACATGGAGGAACTGATCACGGCGACCCAGCTTTCCCGTCGCCAGGTCGAGCGCAAGTGCAAGGCGCTGTACGGCGCACCGCCCAAGCTGCTCGCGCGCAAATATCGTGCGTTGCGGGCGGCGGTGGCATTGGTCTCGGAGAGCCAGACGATCGACGACCTCATCGCGCGCGGTTTCTACGACCAGTCTCACTTGATCCGGGAGGTGAAGCAGTTCACTGGCCACACCCCGCGCCAGATCAAGGCTGAACCAAGCCTGTTGGCGCAGCTGACGATCAGCCAGCGCGTCGCGCTGGGTGGTCAGGTAAGTCCCCTGATCAGTGATACCTGAACGACCCTCCCGACACGGGGAGGAATAGGGTTGACCTCGGCCCCTCAGGCTACCACATGTCCAATCGGAACGAATCAATCCGATTGGACCAGATGCGCCTTTCCAGCCTTGCAGATTATGCGGTCGTGATGATGACCGCCGCGGCACGCCATTGCGGCGGCGCGGCACGTCTGAACGCGACCCTGCTGGCGGAGGAAACCGGCCTGCCGCTGCCGACCGTGCAGAAGCTGGTCAGCCGTCTGTCGTCCGCCGGCCTGATCGAGAGCGCGCGCGGCACCGGCGGAGGCTTTCGTCTCGCGCGTCCGGCCGCGGCGATCACTTTGGCCGATATCGTCGAGGCGATCGAAGGCCCGATCGCGATGACCGCCTGTGTCGAAAATGGCAGCCATGATTGCTGCATCGAGGAGAATTGCCGCGTGAAGCCGCACTGGAATGCCGTCAACGGCGCCGTGAAGGGCGCGCTCGCGGGCGTATCGCTCGCCAGCCTGTCGCAGGTGCCGGCATAATGGCCACCAAGAACGCCGAAGCACATGCCGCCGCGAACAAGACGTACGAATGGGGTTTCCATTCGGACATCGAGCAGGAATTCGCGCCCAAGGGCCTGAGCGAGGACACGGTCCGCTTCATCTCGGCCAAGAAGAACGAGCCGGAATGGATGCTCGACTGGCGGCTCAAGGCCTATCGCCTGTGGCTGACCATGACGCCGCCCGACTGGGCCAAGCTCAACGTGCCGCCGATCGACTACCAGGACGCTTATTATTACGCCGAGCCCAAGGCGAAGCCGAAGCTCGGCAGCCTGGACGAGGTCGATCCCGAGATCCTGCGTGTCTACGAAAAGCTCGGCATCCCGATCGAGGAGCAGAAGATGCTCGCCGGGGTCGAGGGCGCGCGCAAGGTCGCGGTCGATGCCGTGTTCGACAGCGTCTCCGTCGCGACGACCTTCCGCAAGGAGCTCGAAGCCGCGGGCGTGATCTTCCGGTCGATCAGCGAGGCGATCAAGGAATATCCCGATCTCGTGCGCAAATGGCTGGGCAAGGTCGTGCCGCAGCACGACAATTATTTTGCGGCGTTGAACTGCGCTGTCTTCTCCGACGGGACCTTCGTCTACATCCCGGAGGGCGTGCGCTGCCCGATGGAGCTGTCGACCTATTTCCGTATCAACGCCGAGAATACCGGCCAATTCGAACGCACGCTGATCGTCGCCGACAAGGGCTCCTATGTGAGCTACCTGGAAGGCTGCACGGCCCCGATGCGCGACGAGAACCAGCTTCACGCCGCCGTGGTCGAGCTGGTCGCGCTCGACGATGCCGAGATCAAATATTCCACCGTGCAGAACTGGTACCCGGGCGACGAGAACGGCAAGGGCGGCATCTATAATTTCGTCACCAAGCGCGCGCTCTGCCAGGGGAAGAACTCCAAGGTCAGCTGGACCCAGGTCGAGACCGGCAGCGCGATCACCTGGAAGTACCCGAGCTGCGTGCTAGCGGGCGAGAACAGCGTCGGCGAATTCTATTCGGTCGCCGTCACCAACAACTGCCAGCAGGCCGACACCGGCACCAAGATGATCCATCTCGGCAAGGGCAGCCGATCGACCATCGTGTCGAAGGGCATCAGCGCCGGGCGTAGCGACAACACCTATCGCGGCCTGGTGCGCGTCGCGCCGACTGCAGAGGGCGTGCGCAACTTCACCCAGTGCGACAGCCTTTTGCTGAGCGATCAGTGCGGCGCCCACACCGTACCCTATATCGAGGTGCGCAACCCCTCGGCGCAGATCGAGCATGAGGCGACCACGTCGAAGATCAGCGAAGACCAGATGTTCTACGCGATGCAGCGCGGCCTCGATGCCGAAGCAGCGGTGGCGCTGATCGTCAACGGCTTTGCGCGCGAGGTGCTGCAGCAGCTTCCGATGGAGTTCGCGGTCGAGGCGCAGAAGCTGCTGGGGATCTCGCTTGAGGGGAGCGTTGGGTGATCGATCACCATCGTCATGCCGGACTTGTTCCGGCATCCATCGTGCCGCGGGCGATGGCAGCGCGGGCTGAGGGATGGACCCCAGAACAAGTCCGGGGTGACGCGTCGTGAAGTACGATCGTCGGTATGATTTGAAGGTAAGCTGATTTAACTATGCTTAAGATCGAAAACCTCCACGCCGAAATCGACGGCAAGGAAATCCTCAAGGGCCTCTCGCTCAGCGTGAACGCGGGCGAAGTGCATGCGATCATGGGCCCGAATGGTGCCGGCAAGTCGACGCTCGGCTATGTGCTCGGCGGGCGTCCAGGCTACGAGGTCACCTCCGGCGCCGTCAGCTTCGCGGGTGAGGACCTGCTGGAAATGGCGCCGCATGAGCGCGCCGCCGCCGGACTGTTCCTCGGCTTCCAATATCCGGTCGAGATCCCCGGCGTCTCCAACGTCCAGTTCCTGCGCGAGGCACTCAACGCCCAGCGCAAGGTGCGCGGCGAGGCCCCGCTGTCGGGTGGCGAGTTCCTGAAGCTCGCCCGTGCCCAGGCCGATCTTCTGTCGATGGACCAGGAAATGCTCAAGCGTCCGGTCAATGTCGGCTTCTCCGGCGGCGAGAAGAAGCGCAACGAGATGGTCCAGATGGGCATCATCGGCCCGAAGCTGGCGATCCTCGACGAGACGGACTCCGGCCTCGACATCGATGCGCTGCGCGTCGTCGGCGACGGCATCAACCGCATCATGCGCGCGCCCGACAAGGCGGTGCTGCTGATCACCCATTACCAGCGGCTGCTCGACTATGTGAAGCCGGACTTCGTGCATGTGCTGGCCGACGGCCGCATCGTGCGCTCCGGCGGGGCGGAATTAGCGCTGGAACTGGAGCGCGAAGGTTACGGAGCGCTGGCGGCGTGAGCGGTCTCTACCACCGTCATGCCGGACTTGTTCCGGCATCCATCGGGCCTCGTACACTCCGGTTTGAGATGGCGCGCGCGTTACCATGCTGTGCGTTTGCGGAAGCTTGGACCCCGGAACAAGTCCGGGGTGACGGAGAATGAGTGTGGCCGCGCTCGCCCTTCCCACGCGCCGCGACGAGGCGTGGCGCTATAGCGATCTCGATGCGGTTGCCACCGTCTGGCCGATCGCCGGACCCGAAGTGATCCATGTCGCCGCCGGCGAGGAAATCAGCCGTGTCGTCGTGCAGGATGCGCCCGCTGACGCCGTCGCGATCCGCGACTATGCCGTCACCCTCGAAGCCGGCGCCCGCGCGACCTTTCACATCCTCAACACCGGCGGCAAGCTCGGCCGCATCGCGATCGACGTAACCCTGCACGATGGTGCGCATTTCGAGCTGGGCGGCGCGATCCTTGGCGGTGACCAGCAGACGCTGGAGATCGTGACGACGATGCGCCACATCGAGCCGAACGCGACCAGCAACCAGGTCGTGCGGTCGGTGTTGGGTGGCCGGGCGACGGGCAGCTATCTCGGCAAGGTCGCTGTCGCGCGCCACGCGCAGAAGACCGACGCGAGTCAGTCGGTCAAGGCGATGCTGCTGACCCGCACCGCAACCGCCAATGCCAAGCCCGAGCTGGAGATATACGCCGACGACGTGAAGTGCGCGCATGGTGCGACCGTGGGCGAACTCGACGCGATGGCGCTCTTCTACCTCGCCAGCCGCGGCATCGCCCCGGCCGAAGCGAAGGCGCTGCTGTTGCGCGCGTTCATCGGATCGGTGTTCGACGACGTTGCCGATGCGGGCGAGCGCGAGGCGCTTGAAGCGGCCGCGCAGGCTGCGCTGGAGCGGATGCTGGAGTCCCCCTCCCGCTTGCGGGAGGGGTTAGGGGAGGGCCTGTCTCAATGACCGATCTTGCCCTTTCCGGACAGGCCCTCCCCCGACCCCTCCCGCTTGCGGGAGGGGAGCAGATTCGCCCCCTCGACGTGCTCGCGGACTTCCCCGCCATCCCGCAAGGCTGGGCCTATCTCGACACCGCCGCCACGGCGCAAAAACCGCAGCCGGTGATCGACGCCATCAACCGCGGCTATGCCGAGACCTACGCGACCGTCCATCGCGGCGTGTATCAGCGCTCGGCCGACATGACGCTCGCCTATGAGGCTGCCCGCAGGAAAGTGGCCCGCTTCATCGGCGCGGGCAGCGCCGACGAGATCGTCTTCGTGCGCGGCGCTACCGAGGGCATCAATCTCGTCGCGCAGTGCTGGGCGCGCGAGCAGTTGAAGGCGGGCGACCGCATCCTGCTTTCCACGCTGGAGCATCATTCCAACATCGTGCCGTGGCAGATGGCGGCCGAACGCGTCGGCGCGGAAATCGATGTGATTCCGCTGACCGCCGATCACCGTATCGATCTCGACGCGATGGCCGCGATGATCACGCCCGCACACAAGCTGGTCGCGCTCGCCCATGTCTCGAACGTGCTCGGCTCGGTGCTCGACGCCAGGCGCGCCGCCGATATCGCCCATTCGGTGGGCGCGAAGATCCTGCTCGACGGCTGCCAGGCGGTACCGCGCATGGTCGTCGATGTCGCGGCGCTGGATTGCGACTTCTACGTGTTTTCCGGCCACAAGCTCTATGGCCCGACCGGCATTGGCGTGCTCTGGGCCCGGCCCGAACTGCTCGAAGCGATGCCGCCCTATCAGGGTGGCGGCTCGATGATCGACCGGGTTACCTTCGCCAAAACGACGTATGCACCCCCGCCGGGACGGTTCGAGGCGGGCACGCCGCATATCGTCGGCGCACTCGGCCTGCATGCGGCGATCGACTATGTCGAGCGCATCGGCCTCGACGCGATCCACGCGCACGAGACGGCTTTGGTCGCGAAGACGCGCGAGGCGCTGTCGCAGATCAACTCGGTCACGCTCTACGGCCCCGAAGATTCCGCCGGCATCGTCAGTTTCTCGATCCAGGGGGTGCATCCGCATGACATCGGCACCATCTTGGATGAGGAACGCGTGGCGATCCGGGCGGGGCACCACTGCGCACAGCCTTTGATGGAGACTCTGGGCATCCCGGCGACCGCCCGGGCAAGCTTTGGCGTCTATAATGGCGCGGCGGACGTGGATGCGCTGGTGCGCGGGATCGAACGGGTAACACGGATTTTCGGGTAGGGTTCGCATGAACGAAGAGCGCAAGATCATTGTGGAAGAAGTCGACGCGGTCGAAGCGCCGCCGAAGGCGCGCGTCGAGGGCGGCGTGACGGAGACGTTCGAGCGCAAGCGCGACTATCTGGAAGGCTTTCTCGCCCAGAAACCGCAGCCGCTGACCGAGGGTGAGCCGGGCGGGGCGCTGTATGAGGCGGTGGTCGAGGCGCTCAAGGAAATCTACGATCCGGAAATCCCGGTGAACATCTACGATCTCGGCCTGATCTACGGCGTCGAGGTGACGGATGAGGGCCATGCCTCGGTGACGATGACGCTCACCACGCCGCATTGCCCGGTCGCCGAATCCATGCCGGCCGAGGTCGAGCTGCGCGTCGGCTCGGTGCCGGGCGTCGGTACGGCCGACGTCAACCTCGTCTGGGATCCGCCATGGGATCCGCAGAAGATGTCGGACGACGCCAAGCTTGAGCTTGGGATGTTATGATTTTTTACTCCCCTCCCGCTTGCGGGGGGAGGAAGAAGGAAGAAGATGGCAACTACCGCACGCGTGCGCCCAGCGGCGCTGATCCTGACCCCGACCGCCGAAGCGCGGATCGCCGACCTGATGGACAAGGCCCCGGAGGGCGCGATCGGCGTGAAGCTCTCGACGCCGAAGCGCGGCTGCTCCGGCCTCGCTTATTCGGTCGATTACGTCACTGAAGCCAAGCCGTTCGACGAACGCATCGACACGCCCGGCGGCACGCTGTTCGTTGACGGCGGATCGATCCTCTACCTGATCGGATCGACCATGAACTGGGTCGAGGATGATTTCACCGCCGGCTTCGTCTTCCAGAACCCCAACGCCAAGGGCGCATGCGGCTGCGGGGAGAGCTTTACCGTCTAGGCGTACCTCCCGACCACCGTTCGAAACGAACGGAGGTCGTAAGTTCGCTCAACGCGATTCAGGCATCAGCCAGGGCGCTTCTTCAACAATGCCGTCCTGAGGCAAGAGCACACCTCCTCATCCCGCTGGTTCAGCATCCGGTGGCGGAACGTCACCAACCCGGCATCGGGCCGCGATTTGCTGTCGCGCAGCTCTACCACCTCGGTCTCCCCGCGCAGCGTATCTCCGATAAACACGGGTTTCGGCATGACCAGCTTGTCGTAGCCGAGGTTCGCGACCAGCGTGCCGAGTGTCGTGTCACCCACCGACACTCCGACCATCAGCGCAAACGTGAAAGTCCCGTTGACGACGATCCGCCCGAACTCGGTGGCGCCGGCATATTCGGCGTCAAGGTGAAGCGGCTGCGGATTATGGGTGAGCGTGGACATCAACAGATTGTCAGTCTCGGTCACCGTCCGGCGGATCTCATGGACGATCCGGTCGCCGACCTGCCACTCGTCGTAGAACCGACCGGCCATCAGCCCATGCCTCCCAGCGACCGCCCCGCGGTCCAGCCCCCATCGGCCGGCAGCACGACACCCGAGACATAACGCGCATAGTCGGAGGCAAGGAACAGGCAGACATCGGCGACATCGTCGACTGTGCCCATCCGCCCGAGCGGCACCGACTTCGCCGACTTGGCCTTGGCCTCGGGCGTGGGCGCGAGGCGCTCCATGCCTTCGGTCCCGGCGATCGGCCCCGGCGAGACGGAATTCACCCGCACGCCCTCAGGCCCCCATTCGATCGCCAGCGTCTTGGTGATCATGTCGACCCCGGCCTTGGCCGCGCAGACATGCACCTGGAACGGCGTAGCGATGAACGCCTGGGGCGCAGAAATGTTGATGATGCTCGCGCCCGGCTTGGTCAGATGCTCGTACGCGGCGCGCATGACATGGAAAGTGCCGAGCGTGTCGATCTCGGTAACGGCCTTGAACCCGTTCGAACTGAGCATCGCCGCCGCGACGGGGAAATTCCCCGCTGCACCCGACACCAACACGTCGATCGTGCCGCGTTGCGCGCGGAAATCGTCGATCGCCGCCTTCACCGCATCATAGTCGCGCACGTCGAGGCTGTAGCCGAGCGCCGGCGTGTTCTCCGAAAGTGCCGCCACCGCAGCGTCGACCTTGTCCTGGCTCCGGCTCGCGACGCCGAGCTTCGCGCCGCGTCGCGCAAAGGACTTGGCGATGCCCAGGTTGATGCCACTGGTCCCGCCAAATACCATCACGGTCTTGCCGGTGAAATCGAAGCCGTCGGCCATATCCATCCCCTTTTTGTCGCTCAGAGCTTCAACTTGAACCCGGCATGGCTCTTCTTCCAGCCCGTCTTGTCATAGAAGCGATGCGCATCGGTCCGATCATCTGCCGGCGGAAGGCGAGATCGCTCATGCCGGCCGCTCGATCCGCGCCAGAACCGCGCCTTCGCTGACCTGCCCACCGGTCTCGGCGCTCAACTCCGCCACGATTCCGTCGAACGGCGCGATGAGGCTGTGCTCCATCTTCATGGCTTCGAGAGTGAGCAGCTTCTGGCCCTTGGTGACGGCATCGCCAGCCGCGACCTCGACCGCGATGACACGGCCCGGCATGGGGGATAGGATCGCGCCGTCGGCTGCCGCGCCTGCGGCGCCCGCACCTTCGTCACGATATGGCCGGGTCTCGAACGCTGCGCCATTCTCGAACAGCGTGGTCGACTGCCCGATCTGCACATAGCCGGGATGATCGTCGAAATAGGAACTGCGTCCCCATTCGCCGATATAGTCGACCTGTGTGGCGCGGCCATCGACGGCCAGCCTTACACGACGATTGGCCGGAGCATTCAGCCGGAAGCCAAGCATTCCACGCAACCGGTCGAAATCCGGATCGCCGACTTGGCCGCGGACGAAGTCATCATGGAATATTGCCTGATCGGCTGCCGCTTGAAGCAACGCCGGTCCCGGCTCCGGCACACTTGTGAGTCCCTCCGCGTGATCGCCGATAAAGCCGGTTGTCACCTCGCCAGCCTTAAAAGCCGGCTCCTTCAGCAATCGTGCAAGGAACCAGGCATTGGTCTTTACTGGTTCGCACATCACGTGCGCGCAGCCATCGGCAAGCTCGCTCAAGGCTTGGTCGCGCGTTTCGGCATGGGCAACGAGCTTTGCGATCATCGGGTCGTAGAATGGGGAGATCGCGTCGCCTTCTTCGACTCCGGTTTCGATCCGCAGGTCTTGCGGCAGCCATAGATAATCGAGCGGGCCGGTGGATGGGAGGAATCCGGTCGCAGGGTTCTCGGCATAGAGCCGCGCCTCCATCGCCCAGCCATTGATGGCCAACTCATCCTGCCGCTTCGGCAACGCCTCGCCCGAGGCCACCCGCAACTGCCACTCGACCAGATCCTGGCCGGTGATCTCTTCGGTCACCGGATGCTCGACCTGAAGGCGGGTGTTCATCTCCATGAACCAGATGCGGTCGGCGCGCAGGCCCTCGCTCGCATCGGCGATGAACTCGATGGTGCCGGCGCCGACATAGTCGACGGCCTGCGCCGCTTTCACCGCTGCGGCGCAGATCGCCTCCCGCGTCGTCTCGTCCATGCCGGGGGCAGGGGCTTCCTCGATCACCTTCTGGTGGCGGCGCTGGAGCGAGCAGTCGCGCTCGAACAGGTGGACGACATTGCCATGGCTGTCGCCGAAGACGACATTGCCATGGCTGTCGCCGAA